>JAJZDO010000713.1 GCA_021805955.1 Acidobacteriota bacterium | reverse complement strand
CGCTGATTTACCCTACCGTGCTGGATCGAGTCCGCTTTGGATCAGTTCCTCTTCGGTGTGCCGCACCGTCACCGTGCAGTGCGAACAGATGGTGCGCACCAGCCGCTGCGCCAGAATGCAGTTCAACGCGGAGACGAAGTTGTATGCCTCGACGCCCATGTTCAGGAATCGCCCCAGTACATCGACGACGTTGTTGGCATGTACGGTGGTGAAGACCAGGTGCCCGGTGAGTGCGGAGTTGATGGCGATCTGCGCTGTCTCCGCATCGCGAATCTCACCCACCAGAATCTTGTCCGGATCGTGGCGCAAAATCGAGCGCAGTCCGCGCGCAAAGGTCAATCCTTTTTTCTCGTTCACCGGAATCTGCGTGATGCCGCGGATTTGATACTCGACCGGATCTTCGATCGTGATGATCTTTTCCTCATCACTTTTGATCTCGTTCAGCGCGGCATAGAGTGTTGTCGTTTTGCCGGATCCGGTGGGTCCGGTGACCAGCACCATGCCGTATGGCTCGCGAATGTAGCGACGAAATCGGCGCAGGTCTTCCTCGGCAAAGCCCACCACCTCCAGCGTGAGATTGCGAAACTTCTCGCTCATCGATTCCTTGTCGAGTACGCGCAGAACGGCATTTTCTCCATGAACTGTGGGCATGATGGAGACACGAAAATCGATCAGACGACCTTTGTAGCGCACGCGAAATCGACCGTCCTGCGGCACGCGGCGCTCGGCAATGTCCAGCTCGCTCATGATCTTGATACGCGAAAGAATCGTCGAGTGGTGTTCACGCGCAATCGGCGCCATCGCTGGCTGTAAGACGCCGTCGATGCGGTACTTGATGAGCAACGAATCGTCGTAGGTTTCAATGTGGACGTCGGAGGCGCGTCGTTCGAGCGCGGTGAAGATCGTAGTGTCCACCAGACGGATGATGGGGCTGAGGTCTTCGTCGGAGGCAAGCTTCTCGATCGAGATGTTTTCGTCGGGATTCTCTTCGCTGGAGATGACGTCGAAGGTTAGCCCTTCACTGGCCTCGTCTAGCACGCGCTGCGACTGCTCGGTCTTCTTGAGCAGGTCATTGATCTGCGACAGTGTGGCCACGCGCGGCTCAATACGGCAGCCCAGCAGCCCTGCAATCTCGTCCAGCACCATCAGACGAGAAGGATCACTGACGGCGATCACCAGCGTATCGTCGCGCTGCTCCAGCGGCACAAAGTTATAGCGAAACATCAGTTCCACAGGAACCGTTCGCAGCAGATCATGTTGAATCTTGAAGTGCTTGAGATCGGCAAACTCCGCGCGATAGCGGCGCGCCAGCTTCTCGGCCCATGCGCGCTCATCCGGAGCGTCCAGCGAAGAATGGGGCAAGGGGACTGGAATGGCCGTCGGCGACGGAAGTGCCGCTGCGGCAGTCGGGCTGCTCGGTGCGGCTTCGGGATTGACGATGATTTCGGGCATAGGTATCTCGCTAGTGTGAGAACTGCTGAATCTGGCCGAGTGAGAAGATCGGCAGGTACAAGGCAATCAAAATGATGACGACAAAGACGCCCATCACCAACAGGATGACCGGTTCAATCAGTGCCATGGCTGCGGTCAGATTGGTTTCCACATCCTCCTCAAAAAACTCCGACACGGAGTTCAGCATCTGGGGCAATGCGCCGGTCTGTTCGCCGACAGAGATCATCTCGATGGCCACGCCGGGAAATACCCCTGTAGCCTGCAATGAGTCGGCAAGATTCTTGCCCTCGCGCACACGAACGACTGCGGAGAAAACAGCTTTGGCAATGCGATTGGAAGCAATGGAGCGCGCCGCGGTCTCGAGCGATGGCACCAGCGGCAGGCCGCCGGTCAGCAGCGTGGAGAGCGTCCGGCCAAAGAGCGCGACCTGGTACTTGATCCAGATTTTGCCAAAGATGGGCAAGTGAATGCGCACACCATCCACCAGGTCGCGGCCTGTGTCGGTTCGTGCATAGCGGCGCGCAACAAAACCCAACGCGATCAGCACCAGGCCTACCCATGGACCTTTGTGCTGCGCCTGCTTGCCAAAGGCGAGCAGCTCGACAGTGAGCCAGGGTAGGTGCGATCCCATCTGGTCATAGAGTGTGGCAAAGCTGGGAACGACAAACGTGATGAGAAAGATAAACAGCGCAATCACGATACAGATCAGCACGGTAGGGTAAATCAGCGACGCCGTCAGTTTCTTGCGGAAGGTGAGCGAGATTCGCTGAAAACTGACAAATCGTTCCAGCACCTCCTGCAAGTTACCGGAGCGTTCTCCGGCCAGCAGTGTCGTTGTGTACATCACGGGAAATCCGCCCTGCGCTTCAAACGCCGTGGAAAGCGATTCGCCGGTCTTCACGCGATCCGTCACATTGAGCAGTTGTCCGGCAAAGTGTGGATTGCGCTGATTCTTTGCAAGCATCTCCAGGGATCCGTGAATGGGCAGTCCCGCTCGAATCAACGTGAGGAACTGCTGATTGAAGATAAGAAAAGGCTCAAGTTTGGTCTTTTTCTTGCGGTTCCCAAATCCACCCTTGGGATGCACGTGAAAAACATGATATCCGGCGTGAGTGAAGCGTTGACGCAGCTCCTCGGCAGAGGCAGCAACATGCGTCTGCTCCTGAACGCGACCGCGTTCATCCGCCAGTTTGATCACAAATTCAGCCATAGATTCCGTCTATCGCAAGGGTATCAGCTTCCATTCCACCCTGATGGATGGACGCAAATTCGGATCGGAACGCTCAACGCTACCAATTACTGGTTTGGCTCAATATCCGTTTGCTACCAGCCACGATTCGGTCAGGTCAAAACTGTTCGCAGATTCCAGCCTGTAATCTGAGGGAGCTTTTCCTCCGGCGTTGCGCAGCGCAGCGGACTTGATGAGAATATCGGCCTCCAGATTGACGGCAGATCCAGCGGCCAGAGCGTGCAGATTGGTTCGCGACCAGGTCAGGGGCAGGATGGCAATCTCAATTGTTTCGCCACCCTTGGGAATATCCGTTGCAGCAATCGTCAGGCTGATTCCTTCCACGGAGACCGAGCCTTTGGGAACCATGTAGGCACGGATCGCCTCGGGCACGCGAATCGTCATGCGCCAGTCCGTTGTGGCAGCGTCGAAGTGCTCGCTTTTCTGCGACTGCGTGGGCACCAGCGAAACCAGGGTTCCTGTCCCGTCCACGTGACCCTGCACGACATGCCCGCCCAACGGAGCGCCTGCTGCCGTTGGCAGCTCCAGATTCACCAGTGCGCCTGGGGCTAGCTGTGTCAGGGTCGTACGAGCAAGCGTCTCTACCGCCAGATCAGCATGAAAATAGCGCTCGTTCACATCCAGAGCGGTCAGGCAAACCCCGGAAACGGCCAGCGAATCGCCTTCGCGCAATTGTCCAGCAATGCCGGGGCACTCTACCGTCAGCCTTTGCACTGCGCCGTGTGGCTCCATACTGATGATGCGCCCGGTCTGCTCAATGATTCCCGTGAACATGTATTGAGTCTATCGTCCCTGAACCATGACCGGCCAGGGGTTTCGCAGCAAGCTGCTGAGTCGGAGATCTGGTCCGCAGGTGGTCCAGATTGCGTTCGGCAGCGAGACGGGAACTGCCATCGCATCCCATGCAGGGCGCCCATCATGACCCAGAATCGTTGGCGCCACAAAACACTCCAGTCGATCCACCAGGCCGCCTTTGAGCAGTGCCGTGTTCAGTCGTGTTCCAGC
Organism: Acidobacteriota bacterium; assembly: GCA_021805955.1. The sequence continues at coordinate 12,752 of JAJZDO010000713.1, read as the reverse complement.
CTCGACCATCACGCTCAAAATCGCTTCTGCTCCCAGTCTTTGCAGCACGTCTTCCAGCAGCAGATTTCCATCCGGCGCGGGCACAAACTGCTCCACGCGCACGCCGCACTCACGCAACTGCCTCACGCGACTCTCGTCCCCGCTCAGCGTGCACGCCAGCACATCTTCTTCAGCCGTCTTCACCAACTGTGATGTCATCGGAAGGCGCAGCGCGGAATCCAGAATCACGCGGAGCAGTCTGCGCCGACGAGGCAATCCGCTTCGATCCGTCAACAGCGGATCATCCGCTAGCACGGTTCCAATTCCGGTCAGGATGGCATCTGCCGCATGGCGCATCTGCTGCACCTCGGCGCGCGCACCCTCGGAGGTTATCCAATGTGGACCTGTCGACGAGAATTGGTGCGGATTTACGGCGGGTGCGATGCGTCCATCCAGCGTCATCGCCACCTTCAGTGTCAGGAATGGCAGCCTGTGCTGGATCCAGCGTGCAAATGCCTCGTTGATATGCTGCGCCTCCGCGTGCATCAGCCCACACTCAACCCCAATACCAGCCGCGCGGAGCATCCCGATGCCGCCTCCAGCCACCTGGGGATTGGGGTCTTCGGTCGCGACCACCACGCGAGCCACTCCAGCATCAATCAGTGCCTGCGCGCAGGGGCCGGTGCGTCCCGTGTGACTGCATGGCTCCAGCGTGACGTAGGCGATTGCGCCGCGTGCCCGTGCGCCAGCCTGCCGCAGCGCAACGATCTCCGCGTGTTCTCGCCGCTCATACTCGTGCCATCCTTCGCCGACCAGATCCCCATCCGCATCCACCAGCACTGCACCGACCAAAGGATTTGGCGATGCCAGACCTGCACCTCGCTGCGCCAGTTCCAGCGCACGCCGCATCCAGCGGCGCGCTTGGTTTTCGCGTGGTTGTGCCAAATTCTGCAATGCAAAATCCTTCGGCATGTCCATGATGTCCATGACGCTCAATCTGAAAACAACAATGCAGTGGCCTAGCCGAGCAGCGAATCGACAAAACTGTCGGCATCAAACGGCAAAATATCTTCCAGTTTCTCGCCTACGCCCGCAAATCGCACCGGCAGATTCATCTCGCGCGCAATCGCTACAGCGATGCCGCCTTTGGCCGTACCATCCAGCTTGGTCAGCACGATACCGGTAACCCCTGCAACTTCAGCAAAAAGACGCGCTTGCTGCAATCCGTTCTGTCCCGTCGTCGCGTCCATCACGAGCAGAACCTCGTGAGGTGCGCCGGGAATCAAGCGTGCCGCTGTGCGACGCATCTTCCCCAACTCGTCCATCAGTCCGCTTTTGGTGTGCAGCCTTCCCGCCGTATCTACGATCAGCATGTCCAGGCTTCGCGCCTTGGCCGCAGTAATGGAATCGAATAATACTGCCGAAGGATCGCCTCCCTGCTTCGTGCGTATCAGCTCCACTCCAGAGCGCGCGGACCACACTTCAAGTTGCTCAATCGCCGCCGCCCGAAACGTATCCGCAGCGCAGAGCAGAACTGATTTACCCTGGTTGCTATAGTGAGCCGCCAGCTTTCCGCTCGTCGTAGTCTTTCCTGTCCCGTTCACGCCCACCAGAAACAGCACCGTCGGGGGCGGGTCGGCAATCACTTCCTGATTCGGCGGAGACATCAGAATTCCGCACAACTGTTCTCGCAGCAGTCGACGCAACTCCTCACCGCTCTCAATTCCTTGCCGACGCGCGCGGTCGCGCAACTCATCCAGAATGGCAGTTGTCGTCGCCAGCCCCAGATCGCTTGTGAGCAATGCGGCTTCCAGTCTCTGCAGCGCATCTTCATCGACGCTGCGCGTCATCGCCAGCACGTCTTCCAGCTTTGACGCCAGGGATTCTCGCGTCCGAGTCACGGCCTGCTTCATCCGCGACAACAGGCTCATTGACTCTACCTGTGCTGTCGACGACTCGGCGGATTCCGGGGCAGACTCGATTTTTTTGTTGCCAAAGAAGCGAGAGATCATCATGGATTATCCGGTGAAAATGCGCAATTGAGCCAGCTTAGCTTTCCTTGCGATAGAGCAGGTCATACATCGCTCGGCGCCGTGCAGCGTTCACTTCACTTGCGCTTTCTGCTGCGGCCAGCATCGGATCGCCTCCGGCGTCACCCTCTTCCGGTTCGCTGCACGCTGGGCAGCGGTTGGCAAAGCCTGGTTTGTCTGGCCTCAGCTCAAACTCTTCGGAGCAGACGGCGCAGGTGCGGACAGGAAACGGCATAACGCTATTTTAGCCCAGATTGACTAGGGCTTCCCGTTGTTGTAGCTGGGCACATGTGAAGTAATTCCGCGCAGGAAAAATTCCCGCGCAAAATCCGTCGCCGCATCCCCGGCAGTCTCCAGCGCGCCGTTGATGAGTGTCAGAGAAAGTCCGCGGCTGGAGGCTGGATAATACAGGTTTGAGATTGCGCCAGCCGTGAAGTTGCCCAGAACATGCGAGTAGTTGGGCTGCCAGCGTCCATTGTCGCCCTTGGTAATCAGAGCTGTGGACAGTGCGTAGAGCGCACGTGAAAATATGGACCCTGATCCCTTGTAGAAATAGCGAGGATCCTGATGAAAAAGCGATGGGAAGACCGCGCCACCCAGCATTCTTCCAGAGAAGCTGTTGGCATATGCCGCCCCGTATCGCCTCGCATAACCGACGCTGCCCAGACCATACCCCGGAAACGTATCACGAGCTTGTTCGACCCCGGCAATCATGCCGGCTCCCACAAAGGTCATCGGGTCAATCATTGAACGAAACGCGAGTGCATACTTCTGCCGCGGCAGCATCGGAGGAGCGTTCCAATCAAAGGCGCTATAGAAGTTTGGAAATACACCAAGCGCTCGCTGCTGGATGGCAATCTGGACCTGCTGCTCCGACAATGCAACCGCGCTACCATCTACGTGAACTTCCGTGACGCCGCTGGAGGCAGGGAGTACGACTTGAGATAAGATTTTACTTTCGCCGCCAGAAAGTGAGATTCCAGGCAGTGAATACGTGCCCCATCCTTTTCCTGTAACTACGATTCGATACGTGCCCGCCGGAAGTGCTGGAAAGGCGAACTGCCCGTCGCTGCCTGAGATCTGGATGTACGTTTTTCCAGCGGTAGAGGTAAGCTCAACCTTTGCCCCCTGAATCACATCGTTGTTTGTGTCTTCCACTGTTCCGATGATGGCCGCAGTCGCCCCGGGAGCAGTCGGTTCCGCAGCAGTTGTAGCGCCATCGGCGGTACTTTGTACCTCGTTTTGCGTTCCATTTTGTATCTGAAATTGCGCGGTCGGAGCTTCGGGCAGTGTGTTGCTTGCGGAATACTCTCTCGGAGCGATCTGAGCGATCCCCGAACCGCAAGCAGCCATCAAACACAAGAGTCCCCAAAATCCTCGAACGATTCTGCGACTGGATTTTGCCGGTGAGTGTTCAGACGACTTACAGGAGCGAGCATTACCAATGTGAAAAAAATCAAACAAACAAAATTCCCCGATTCGGCTTTCTGAGTTGAGGGTTTCTACACGCACAGTAGCTGCCAAAATGCTGGTACTAGCAACTATTGTAGACGCCTACTCTTCATGAAAGTGATCGAAGCGATTGTGACCATTTTGTCATTTGATGTGCGGTGAAAATTCTCCTTCGATGCCAAGGAAATGTCCTTGACAAGCTCGTTGTGCTTGCGGCGAAATCAAGAATTATCCCTCAGCCGAGTACCAGCGTCGCCGCAACCAGAAAGCTGCGTTGACCAGCAGGATCAGTGCGGGTACTTCGATCAATGGTCCGACGATTCCCACAAAGGCTTCGCCGGAATTTATCCCAAAGACGGCCACGGCCACCGCAATCGCCAGCTCAAAGTTGTTGCCCGCCGCGGTAAACGACAATGTTGCGGATTGAGCATAATCAGCGCCAGCGCGTTTGCCCATCCAGAAGCTGATGAAAAACATGATTGCGAAATACAGCACCAGTGGTAACGCAATTCGCAGAACGTCCAGCGGAAGTTGAACGAGCACGCTTCCTTTCAGAGAGAACATCACCACAATCGTGAACAGCAGTGCCACCAGCGTGATGGGACTGATACGCGGCATGAATTGTGTGCGATACCAGACCTCGCCCTTCCACCGAATCAGTGTGAATCGAGTTGCCATTCCTGCCGCAAACGGAATTCCCAGATAGATTCCGACGGTGGCTGCAATCGTGCCGATCCCCAACGAAACAGTGGCTCCGCGCAGGCCAAGCCACTGCGGCAGGCAGGTCAAAAACAACCATGCATAAAAACTGTAGAAGACGATCTGAAATGTGCTGTTCAGCGCGACCAGGCCGGCGACATAATCCGTGTCGCCCTCCGCCAGCTCATTCCAAACCAGCACCATCGCTATGCAACGTGCAATACCGATCAGAATCAGGCCACGCATATATGCTGGATGATCGCGCATAAAGATCACGGCCAGCAAGAACATCAGTGCGGGACCGATCAGCCAGTTCTGCAATAACGAAAGCCCCAACACGCGCTTGTTGCGAAAAACCTCATGCAGTTTTTCATAGCGGACCTTGGCCAGCGGCGGATACATCATCAGGATCAGCCCGATAGCTATCGGAAGATTCGTCGTTCCCGACTGCATGGACTTCAGATATCCCGCGATGCCGTGTACCCAATAACCAATCGAAATACCGAGCGCCATTGCCAGGAAGATCCAAAGCGTAAGAAAGCGATCCAGAAAGGAGAGTTTCCTTCGCATAGTCGGCGCGCAGGCTGCGGCAGAAATCTTTGTGAAGCTGTTCATCGGGACCTCTTGCGATCTTCAGGTTTGCCGCTGACAAAAGCAGGCTGCGGAGCTTCACGAATAAGCGAACATTTCGACGGCGCACAACAGGCGCGGACCAGCCGCGCTCGATCTGCCTGCATCGCTTTGTCGTCGGCCAGCCACGCAAGCACGTTACGAAGCAACTCCTGCGCCTGTGGGTTCGAGGGCTGTTCCATGCGATAGTGAATCCACTTGCCCTCACGCCTGCTTGTGACAACCCCTGCGCGCCGCAGATAGGCCAGATGTCGAGAGATCTTGGGTTGAGGCTGATTCAGAATCTCGACAAAATAACAGACACAAAGCTCCTGATCTCCCATCAGATTGAGCAAGCGTAAACGCGTTCGATCCCCAAGGGCCTGGAAGAGCCGTTCGGGCGTGACGTTTTGTTTCGTTCGAGGCACACATTCATTATATCCGCATTGACGAATATGTAAAGAAAGAATAGATTCGCTTACAGAGATATGTAAGGAGACGTAATGTCCAACGAAATCCATCAGGCTATCGCTTCAAAATACGGCTCTGTCGCGCGCAGCTCGCTTTCCAGCGGCCATTCCGGGGTCAGCGCCGTGGCCCTTGCTTTTGGATATTCTTCCGAAGAACTGCGTTCGATTCCTGAGGCTGCAAACATGGGATTATCCTGCGGCAATCCAGTCGCTATGGCCTCCATTCGACCAGGTGAAGTGGTGGTCGATCTTGGCTGTGGCGGAGGCATGGATGTTTTTCTCGCGGCAAAGATCGTAGGCGAAAGTGGCCAGGTAATTGGCATCGACATGACACCCGAGATGATTGAGCGAGCGCAAGCCAATGCAGCGCACGGGATGTATCGCAATGTTCGCTTTTATCTGGCAACCATCGACCGCCTGCCTTTGGAAGATGATTCTGTCGATTGCGTGCTGAGCAACTGCGTGCTGAATCTTGCTCCGGACAAGCCCGCGGTCTTTCGAGAGATCGTGCGAGTGCTGAAGCCGGGAGGTCGGCTGGCTGCGAGTGATATCGCGCTCAAGGCAGAGTTGCCGCAGCGGATTGCGCGCAGCATGGCTGCCTACGTTGGCTGCATAGCGGGCGCAATTCCCATTGAGGAGTATAGGAGTCAGTTACTGGAGGCCGGATTTGCGGATGTTGGGATCGTCGATAGCGGTGCTGATTTAAATGCGTATGCCAAGGTGGAAAATCAATCCGGATGTTGCTCACCTTCAATGCAGTCAAAGCCGTCAGACACTCTGCCGGTGGTCAACTGCTGTTCAAGTTCGGTTTCGCTTCCCGCTTCGACCGAGCAAAGCGTGCATGAAGAGTTGCGAGAGTTGTTGTCGCAATTTGACGTCAATCAGGCTGCTGCCAGCGTCAAGGTATTTGCTGTCAAACCGTTGCAATAGCTTTTGTGGGTCACTTCACGCAGGAAGGATCAGGTATGCAATCGCAATATAACGTTCTGTTTCTTTGCACGGGAAACTCCGCGCGCTCCATCATGGCGGAGGCGATTCTCAACCGTCGCGGTGTGCCGCATTTTCGTGCCTTCAGTGCAGGAAGTCATCCGTCCGGTCGTGTCCGTCCAGAGGCGCTTTCACAAATAGCAATCAGCGGCATCAGCACGGAAGGATATCGCAGTAAAAGCTGGGAAGAGTTTTCAGCACTCGATGCACCTCAAATGCATTTTGTCTTCACCGTGTGTGATAGCGCAGCTTCTGAGGCATGTCCTGTCTGGCCGGGCCATCCTATTACCGCACATTGGGGGATTCCTGATCCAGCAGCAGTTGAGGGAAGCAGGGAAGAGATTCAGCGTGCATTTGCTCAAGCCTTTGCGCGGCTGGAGCGGCGAATCAGTTTGTTTCTCGCCCTTCCTCTTGCTACGCTCGATCAGATAAAGATCCAGGCAGAGTTGAAGCGCATCGGCCAGAGCTAGTTCTGCTCATCGGCTTCCTTGCGTGCCGGCCTCTGCATCAACTCGCGAATCGCGCTTTGCGGATCGATCACACCGTTTAGGATGGCGTGGATATGTTCCGTGATGGGCATCTCGACTCCCAGTGTCGCGGCCAACTCCAGCGCGGCTTCTGTTGTTCGAATTCCCTCTGCGACTTTGCCATCCATCGAATCGAGGATCGTCCGCACATCTCTTCCTTGCGCCAGTGCGATTCCCACAGAGCGATTCCGCGAGAGCGTACCCGTGCAGGTCAGAATCAAGTCGCCTGTGCCGCTCAGTCCTGCCAGCGTCTCTCGCTGCGCTCCCGCGGCCACAGCCAGCCGGGTAATCTCAGCGCTGCCACGCACGATTAGAGCAGCGGTACTGTTCGAGCCAAGTTCAAGCCCTGTCACAATGCCGGCGGCAATCGCAATCACGTTCTTCAGGGCGCCGCCGAGTTCGACGCCCACCACGTCGTCCGTGCTGTAGATGCGAAGCGTCTCTGAGGTAAGCGCATGTTGCGTGCGAATCGCGTCCTTCAAGTCCGGAAATGCGACGGTTACGGCAGTCGGCTGTCCATGTGCTACTTCGGCTGCAAACGAAGGTCCGCTCAGCACTCCAATCACGCGTGACGTCTGATGGTTGTGGAGGCACTCCGAAAGCACTGCGGTCATACGCAGATGTGTGCCTATCTCCAGCCCTTTTGTTGCAGAAAGAATTCTTTGATCCGAAGTAAGTCGTGGCGCAAGGTCACTCCAGGCGGCTCGCAGAAATTGACTTGGAATCGCGGAGACGATCCACTCAGCCCCGTTCACGGCCTCTGCCGCATCGGCCGTGATTCGTAACCGACCCGGCAGTGAAAATCCGGGAAGGTATCTGCTGTTTTCGCGGCTTCTCAGCAGCGCCAGTGCGTGTTCCTCGCGATGGCTCCACAGCGTCACCTCATGCCGTTGTTGCGCAGCAAAGGAGATCGCCAGCGCCGTGCCCCATGCGCCCGCTCCCAGAACGGCAACTCGGCTCATGATCCCGCATCCGCAGAAGCTGTTTTCTTGCTTCCAAATCGGTATTCCGTGCCCTTGCAGAGGCGAAGAATATTTTGCCGATGTTTCAAAATCACAAAGAGCGGAATCAAAACTTCCACTGCGGCCACAATCAGCGTGTGAGATGAGCGTGTGGTGAACCAGGCGGCAACTGGGAAGATTGCCGATCCTGCAATCGAGGCCAGCGAAACGAAGCGGAAAAGCAGAAAGAGCACGACGAAAACTGCCAGCGCGAGGAGTGCAGCCTTGGGAGCCAGCATCACAAAGACGCCAAAGGCCGTTGCAACACCCTTGCCGCCACGAAGATCCAGCCAGATGGGAAACATATGTCCCAGCACGGCGCAGAATGCCGCCAGAGCCTCTGCGTGCAGCGGAGCGATGGGGAAGCCAACGGTGGATAATCGCGCGCACAACCAGACTGCCAGCGCGCCTTTTGCCACATCGAGCAGAAAGGTGACCGCGCCAAGCACCTTGGCTCCCGAACGCAACACATTGGTTGCGCCAATGTTGCCACTGCCCAGCGTACGAATATCCTGCTTGCGAAAGAAACGAATGAGCAGGTATCCCGTTGGAATGGAACCCAGCAGGTAGGCAATTGCGATCAGACGCAGCGAGTGTAGCCAGTAATCCAGATGAACAGGCATTCGACTCAAGTGTATCAGGATGCTCGTTTTCGGGTGTGCCCGCGAAAGCCTGCGAAGACAGCGTTAGCGACCACCTGGCAGGCAGAATGGCTTACACTTGACCCTGTTACGAATCATGCATCTCTGGGAGAGTGTTTTGAAGATTCAATTTGCCTGCTGCCTCTTGTTTTGCTCGCTTCCAATTTCGCTTCCAATGCTGGCCTCGCAGAAGAAACTGCCGTTGGCCACGCCGGCTCAACTGGCGAAAGAGGATGCCTCTCAACCCGTGGCTGCCCGCGAAAAGGAGCTGAACGACCTGCTGGACGAGATATGGCAGAACAATCTTCAACAGTCACCCGAGTTTGCATCCTCCATCGGAGACAAGCGCTACAACGACAAGATCTCGGACTACTCCATTCGCGCCTACAATGACGAACTCACACGCGAACAGCAGTACATTCTCCGCTTGGCTGCCATCAATACGCAGGGATTCTCCGCGCAGGAGAAGATCAGTTATGACCTTCAACTCCAACAGTTGATGCAGGATCAGGAAGCCTCTGAATTCAAGGAGTGGCAGATGCCGATCAATCAGATGGGAGGCATCTACTCGGAATATCCGGAGCTTGTACGACAGTTGAGCTTTGATTCGGTCAAGGATTATGACGATTGGATCGCACGACTTCATGCCATCCCCCGCGCCTTTGATCAGGTAACGGAAGAGATGGAGATTGGCATGGAAGCAAAACGCATGCCGCCGAAGTATCTGTTGGAGCAAACTCTGGTACAGGTGAGGGAACTGGCGCATCAGAAGCCGGAGGATTCTCCGCTCGCCATGCCGCTCAAACATTTCCCCGCCAGCATCTCAGCCGCTGATCAGCAGCGCATCCGCACGGCGATGCTCGCGGCCATCGGCAAGGAAGTCCTGCCTGCCTATCTGAGATTCGAGTATTTTATGCAGGTCAGTTATGTGCCTGCCGGACGGACTGATCCTGGCGTCTGGTCCTTGCCCGATGGTGACCGTTACTACCAGTTCTGCATTCACCGTGAGACCACGACCCACATGACTCCGGCGCAGATTCACCAGATCGGACTCGACGAGGTCAAGCGTGACGAAGCCGAGATGCTCGCTATCGCAAAGAAGATGGGCTACGCTGACCTGAAGAGTTTTCGCGCCGCTGTTGCCGCCAATCCCAAGCTGCATCCCGTCTCTGCCGAGGCGCTGCTGCAAGCCTACAGCGGCTTTGAGCAGGGTATGGAAGCGAAGCTCCCCACGCTCTTCTATCACCTGCCCAAAGCAAAACTCGAAGTCGTCACCATCCCGGCCTATCGTGCAAAGAATGCAGCCGCAGCCTATTACGAAGAGGGCACTGCCGACGGCAGCCGCCCCGGACGCATCACCGTCAACACCTATAACGCACCGCAGCGCTCGCTCGACGACGTCGAGGCAATTGCTTATCACGAAGGTGTTCCCGGCCACCACATGCAGATATCCATAGCCGAGGAGATGCAGGGCGTCCCCGAGTTCCGCAAATACGTCAGCTATACAGCCTTTGTTGAGGGATGGGCGCTGTACGCCGAGCGGCTCGGCAAGGAAGTTGGTTTTTACCAGGATCCTTACTCCGATTACGGCCGGCTGGACAACGACGAGTGGCGCGCCATCCGGCTTGTCGTCGACACCGGCGTCCATTCCATGCACTGGTCGCGGCAGCAGATGGTTGATTATTTTCATCAGCACTCTTCTCTGGATGAAACCAACATCCAGTCCGAGGTGGATCGCTACATCGGATGGCCTGGGCAGGCGCTGGCTTATAAAGTAGGCCAACTAAAGATTCTTCAGCTTCGCGAACGAGCCAGGCAAGCGCTTGGGGCAAAGTTTGATCTTCGCTCTTTCCACGATGAAGTCATCGACGTCGGCGCTCTTCCGCTCGGTGTCCTCGAAAATCGTGTCAATGACTGGATTGTCGCCCAGGGTGGACACCTGACTGCGGCAGAGACAAAATAGAGCCAGGGCATTCGGAGCGGGGGTTCCCATGCATACGCGTCGACAGTTTCTTCGCAATGGCGCGCTGACTCTGGCGACTTCCTGTGTAGCTTCGCAAGTGTCGCCGCTGTTGGCGCAGTCTGCGCTACGAGGCAGCGCCGCTGTCAATGTGCAAACGCTGCACAGCGGCTGGCAGTTCCTGCGTATGCCTCTCGCCGCCCCTTGGCAGGTGTGGAGCAGCCAGCCGCTTGCTTCGTGGCAGAGTATAACTTTGCCCCACTGCTTCAACGACTACGATGGCTGCGACCCCGATACGCCCGCCTATCGCGGCAAAGCTTGGTATCGTCGGCTTACCCACATTGCCAATCCTTATCCAGGTGGTCGCACACTCCTTCACTTTGAAGGCGCTGGGCAAAGCGCGGAAGTCTATCTCGGCGATCTTCTGCTCACCCGACACGTCGGCGGCTACGATGAGTTCACGATCGACATCACCGATGCTGCTCGCTCGCTGGCTCAGAAGCAAACTTATGTGCTCCCGTTGAGCGTACTTTGTGACAACTCTCCTGATCTGGAGCGCATGCCGTCGGACCTTAGCGATTTCACCCTCTACGGCGGTCTCTATCGCAACGTCCATCTCATTTACCTTCCAGCCGTCGCTCTGGAGGCTGTCCATCTTCCCGTCCACTTTACGGCCAGTCAGGTTATGGTCAGTGTTCAATCTCGTCTTTACAATCCCAGTCAAACCTCGGGATCTGCCTATTGCTCCGTTTCCATCACAGATCAGGCAGGACAGTTGGTTGGCTCCTCGCAGAGCATCCTTCCGCTTTGGGGGGCAATGCGTGAGATAGCTTCCATCCCCATTTCCAATCCACAACGCTGGTCGCCAGCCTATCCTCACCTATACACCTGCACCATCAACATGCGCACCGACTACGGCGAAGTCACGCGCACGGAGCGCTTCGGCATTCGCGACTTCCACTTCACGCCGCACGGTCCATTCTTCCTCAACGGAGAGCGCCTGTTGTTGCATGGCACCCATCGTCATCAGGATCACGCTGACTGTGCCGCTGCCATGACCGAGGAGCAGATGCGCGCCGAGTTGCAGTTGATCCACGCGATGGGCGCGAATTTCATCCGGCTTGCGCATTATCAGCAGTCCCGGTTCATCCTTGATCTTTGTGATGAACTCGGACTCGTCGTCTGGGAAGAGTTGCCCTGGTGCCGCGCCGGAGTCGGCGATGCCGTCTTTCAGCAGCAAGGTCGACAAAAGCTCACCACCATGATCGAACAGCACTTCAACCATCCTTCCATCTGTTTCTGGGGACTGGGCAATGAGGACGACTGGCCGGGTGAGTATCCTTCCGTGGATCACGCTGCAATCCGCAGTTACATGACACAGCTCAACACCCTCGCGCATCAACTCGACCCCAGTCGGCTCACCGCCATCCGCCGCTGCGACTTCGCTCGGGACATTCCCGATGTCTACTCGCCTTCCATCTGGGCTGGCTGGTACGGCGGGCGCTATCAGGAGTACGAGTCATCTTTGGAAGCAGCGCGCAAAACCGTGCCGCAACTGCTCCACATCGAGTGGGGTGCGGACAGTCATGCGCGTCGTCATGCTGAAAACCCCTACGCACATCTTGCCGGTGTCGCGATGGGGGACACCGCTGAGCGCGGTCTTGCCTATCAAGCGCGTGGCGGCGTTGCTCGCGTCTCGCGCGATGGAGACTGGTCAGAGACCTATGCCTGCGATCTCTTCGACTGGCACCTGATGGTGCAGCAGAGCCTGCCGTGGCTTGCTGGAACTGCGCAGTGGATATTCAAGGACTTCACCACTCCACTGCGCGTCGAGAACCCCATTCCACGCGTGAATCAGAAGGGCGTCGTGGAGCGTGACCTTACGCCAAAGGAAAGTTACTTCGTCTTTCAGTCCTACTGGAGTGAGACACCGATGGTGCACATCTACGGACACACGTGGCCGGTGCGCTGGGGTAAGCCCGGTGAAGTTCGGCTTGTTCGCGTGTATTCCAATTGTCCTCATGTCGAGCTTTTCCTCAACGGCAAATCGCTCGGGCGCAAAGATCGACTCGCAGGCGATTTCCCCTGCTCAGGTCTTCGCTGGATGGTTCCCTTTGACGTGGGGCAGAATGTACTTCTTGCTGTCGCATCTGCGCTTGGTGGACAAGCAGTCAAAGACACCGTCCGGTTCGAATACCAGACTGAAGCCTGGTCCACTCCATTCGCTTTGCGGCTTTGCATCCATCATCAGGATGCGCGGCGGGTCACAGTGGAGGCAACGCTGCACGATGCAAGCGGCATCCTCTGCCTGGATGCGAGCAATCAGGTACGCTTCACTCTTGCAGGCAACGGCATGTTACTGGACAATCGCGGCACAGTCAGCGTGATCCTGATGAC
>JAJZDO010000691.1 GCA_021805955.1 Acidobacteriota bacterium | reverse complement strand
CATCCGTTGCATGCGTACTGCATGCAACGGATGTCAGCTCTGGCCTCCGTAAATTAATTTATGGCAACTATGATGGCTCCCGTTGCTTCAAGGGAGGTTCTACGTTGCGACCGCTGCAGCTTGGTGCAATTCAGCACCAGTAATATGCTGTGTCGACGCTGCCACAAACCCCTGGAAGTCGCAGAACCGGAACCAGTGATGTCCTCGCCCGTCGAGGTAATGGGGACGCGAGCGCCGGGAAACCGGCAAACCAAAGTCGCCGTGCGTTTACGAGAAATTCGCAATGCCCGGCACTTAAGTCAACGGCAACTTGCAGCCCGGCTGGAGGTCCCGCGCACCTACATCTCGAAGATTGAGAATGGTCGTGCGATGCCAACCTTGACGTCGCTGCAGCGACTGGCAAATGCCCTGGAAGTTTCCATGTGTGAGATGGTGCATGATGCGCGGTATGAGCGCGAGCGCGAAATTGCAGCCATGATGGAAGATCCTTTCCTGTCGGAAATCGCACAATGGGCCTCGGGGCTCGACAACTTGCACCGCGCCATGGTGCTGGGCCATATTCGGGAAATGGCGAACGGCGGCCGCCGGACGGCCTAGGATCTGCTCCCCCAGCAGGTCTAGCAAGACGTCCCAAACACGGACAGCCACGACAATTTACGCAGAAATCGTGGCTGCCAGCAGGTCTGGCCGCATCCTATTTGCGACCCCTCTTCGCACTATGCTACGGTCGAAACAAGTTGAGGTGTTTCCCCTTGTCCACCGTCACCGCTCTCAGCCGCATTAACGAATTGTCCAAGGACGAACTTGCCATGTATCGGCAACTGGATCCGGAACAATTGCCGAAGCACGTCGCCATCATCATGGACGGCAATGGGCGATGGGCGGGCCAGCGGCGGTTGCAGCGATTCTTAGGCCATCAACAGGGCGCGGAGTCGGTGCAATACGTAGTCGAGACGGCTTCGCGTATTGATCTGCCGTGGCTCACGCTTTACGCATTCTCGCTGGAAAACAATCTGCGCCGCCCAGAGACCGAAGTCAGCTTTCTGATGCGACTCCTGCGCACCTATCTGGTCAACAATGTGAAGCGGATGAACGAAAACAATGTCCGCATCGCCTATATCGGGCGAATCAAAGATCTGCCGCAGGAAGTGCAGGAAACGATGCAATGGGCAGCCGAGCAGACAGCGCGCAATACCGGCACTACGCTGACTCTGGCGTTAAATTACGGGGCGCGGGTTGAGATTGTCGATGCCGTTCGGGATGCGCTCAGCAAGATTGCCGCCGAGTGGAGCGGCCAGCTATCTCTCGAAGAACTGCTGGGAAAATTGAGCGAACAACATATCTCCAAGGCGCTCTATACCGCGCACATGCCCGATCCGGACCTGGTGATCCGCACCAGCGGCGAGATGCGCATCAGCAATTTCCTGCTGTGGCAGATTGCTTACTCTGAAATCTACGTGACAGAGCGCTTTTGGCCCGACTTCCGCGGGCTGCATTTCCTGGAGGCAATTCGCGAGTATCAGTGCCGCGAGCGTCGCTTCGGCGGCCTTGGCAACACCCCGAAAGCGAAGGCCGTCGAGCCGGAACAAATCCTTGCACACTAGACACACGCCACCCTGGCCAGGAAATGGATTCAGAACTCTATCTGCCGAAGACGCGAAAGACCGAGGCCGTTGAAAACCCATGCGGCGTTTCCCCATTCATACGATAATGATCCACAGACCCAATCGATCCAACTGTGAAGGTCTGCCCCAGTCCGTGCAGGCGGCATTTTGAAAGAGAAACCGGTGCAATGAAACGCATTCTTACGGCGGTCATTTTAATTCCGCTGGTATTGGTACTGGTCCTGTGGGGTCCGTTGTGGTTGCAGATGTTGGCAGCCTGGATCGTTGCAGAGCTGGCGCTCTATGAGTATCTTGTGTTGGCGGACGCATCGGGCGCAAAGGTACCGCGCTGGCTGGTACTGGTCTGCTGCGCACTGTTATTTGCTGTGGTTTATTGGGAGCCGGCGTTCCTGCTCGCAACCCTGGGAACTTCTGCCCTGGTACTGCTGGGAGTTTGCTCCTTGCGGTCCCCTATGGAACGGATATTGCACGATACGGCTGCCGGTTTCTTTGGGCTCATTTATGTTGCGTTACCACTGGCGTTCGCTCCTATGTTGACGGGGCTGGAAAATGGCACGTCCCTGCTACTGTTTCTGCTGGTGGTGGTGTGGGCTGGAGACATTGCGGCGCTGTATGTTGGGCGATCGCTGGGACGTCACCGAATGGCCCCCAGGCTGAGCCCGAAAAAGACGTGGGAGGGGGCGGCCGGATCGGTGGTCGGCAGCGTCGCGGCCGGTCTGGGAATTGTCCTGGCCGGGAGCCGCCTCTATCGCCACGGGATCGAACTGTTGTTCTATGCTCAACCATGGTGGTACTGGGTGGGAATGGCGATCTTGCTGAATGTGGCGGCACAGATTGGCGACCTGCTGGAGTCGGCCATCAAACGCGGCGCGGGCATCAAGGATTCCGGCACGTTGCTGCCAGGCCACGGCGGCGTGCTCGATCGGATTGACGCGCTGCTGCTGGCCCTGCCAGTCTTGTGGTATGCGCTGCTGTTGCGGCAGGCCTATTGAGCCGGCGATAGCGCCGTCGAGCAGATACAGCACTAGAGAGTCATTCTGAACGGAGCGTAGCGGAGCGAACAATCCAGAGTATATTCACATGCTGAGTGGAGCCATCGTCCTCTGGATTCTTCGCTGCACTCACAATGACAGGCTTAAACGTCAGGACATTTCTTGAGACATCTCGCAATTCTCGGTTGTACCGGCTCCATTGGTCAGAGCACGCTTCGCATCGTCGAAAGCTATCCGGATCGCTTCACCGTTGCAAGCCTGGCGGCGGGCCGCAATGTCGACATTGTCTTTGAGCAGTGTCGGCGCTGGCGACCACAAGTGGCGTCGCTCGCCGACGAATCGCTGGCCGAGGATTTGCGCCAGCGGCTGCGCGCGGCCGGCATCACCGGCATTGAAGTCGTCTACGGATCGGCAGGCACGATCCATGCGGCCACCTTGCCGAAGGTAGACTTTGTGGTCAGTGCTATTGTGGGAGTCGCCGGCCTGGAGGCGACCTACGCCGCGATTCAGGCGGGCAAAACGGTGGGCGTCGCCAACAAGGAATGCATGGTCGCCGCGGGCGAAATCCTCATGGAAGAAGCACGTCGCCGAAAGGTGATGTTGCTGCCCATCGACAGCGAACATAACGCCATCCATCAATGTATGCGGGGCGGCACACAGAAGGAAGTGCGCGCCATCTGGCTGACCGCCTCAGGCGGCCCGTTTCGCACCATGCCGCTGGAACAATTTGCCAGCATCACCACGGAGCAGGCATTGCGCCACCCCACCTGGGTGATGGGCCAGCGCATCACCATCGATTCCGCCACCATGCTGAACAAGGGCCTGGAAATCATTGAGGCCTGCCGATTGTTCGACCTGCCACCGAGCGCGGTCCACGTGACCGTCCATCCGCAATCGACCATCCACTCCCTGGTGGAATTCATTGACGGCAGCATTCTGGCGCAGCTTTCCGTCACCGACATGCGTTTGCCGATCCTGTACGCGCTGACCTATCCGGAGCGCATTCCCTCGGACCTGACCTTCGATATGCGCAGTCTGGCCGAGCTCGACTTTTCACCGCCGGACCTTGCCCGCTTCCCTTGCCTGCGACTGGCCTACGAGGCGGCTGAACTGGGCGGCGAACACTGTATCGCGCTGAATGCGTCCGATGAAATCGCGGTGGAGGCATTCCTGGCGAAACGCATTTCTTTCCTCGCCATACCGCGTACAATTGAACTGGTGCTGCAGCAGACGTCGCACAAGCATCCCGCAACCATTGCCGAGGTGCTGGATGCGGACGCACGGGCAAGAGTCACAGCCCGCGAGCTGCTCGCGAAAGACCAGAGAGCATAAACCGGAGAACGGATACCCCCAGATCAACATGTCATTTGCGCTTGTAAGCCTCGTTTCCATGCTAGTCGTACTCGGCGTGTTGGTGCTGGTACATGAGTTCGGCCATTTTGCCGTCGCCAAGCTTTGCGGCGTGCGCATTGAGACCTTCTCCATCGGGTTTGGCAAGCGACTGTTCGGCTTCCGCCGCGGCGACACCGACTATCGCATCAGCCTGCTGCCGCTGGGCGGCTACGTGAAAATGGCGGGCGAGTTGGGCGGCGATGGCACGATACCCGTAAGCAGTGGCAGCGCACCGGAAACAGCGCCGCGCGACTCCGGCGACCTGAATTCAAAACCCCGCTGGCAACGCATCCTGATTGCCTGTGCCGGCCCGGTATCCAATTTCCTCCTGGCAATCGTTTTGATGACCGCGGTCTATATCGGCCACAATGAAGTTGAAAACTACCTCAGCAATCCGGCAGTCGTGGACTACGTGGTGCCGAATTCCGCCGCTGCAAAGGCCGGGTTGCAGCATGGCGATCGCATTGTTCGTTATGACGGCGTCGAGAATCCCAATTGGGACCAAGTTGTCGAGCGGTCGGTATTGAACCTGAACCACCCCGTGTCGATCCTGGTGCAACAGCAAAATGGCGCCCAGAAGGAAACCTCGTTGTTTCTCAAGTCTCCTGCCAACCCGGACGACTTCGCCTTGGGCGACATGGGATTGACGCCTGAAATCCAGCAGACACCCTTGAAAGTCGCCATGGTGGAGGCGGATATGCCGGGCGCAAAAGCCGGCCTCAAATCCGGCGACCAGATCGTCGCCGTGGATGGCACACGGTTGCATTCCTTGCCGTCGATGATCTTATACCTGCAACAAAACGGCAGCCGCCCTGTAACTCTTTCCCTTCTGCGGAATGGAAAACCCACAGCGATAACGGTAACGCCCGAGAAAGCGACCGGACCCGACGGACAGCCCCGCTACCAGATCGGCTTCAACACGGATCCACCGCCGTCGCACATCGAACGGCTTTCCCTGCCCCAGGCTTTTTCCAAGGCTGTCCGCGAATGCGTCAAGGAATCGACTTTACTGCTGGATATCCTGCGCCGTGTCGTCACCCACCAGATGTCGGCCCGCACGCTCAGCGGCCCGGTCGGCATCGCGCGCCAAACCGGCTACGTTGTTTCGCTGCCGGGATGGTCGCCCATGATGGCCTGGACGGCATTCATCAGCGTTCAACTTGGCATTTTGAACCTGCTGCCGATTCCCATCCTGGATGGTGGAATGATCCTGTTCCTGCTGATTGAATCCGTGATGCGGCGCGATTTGAACGAGACCCTCAAAGAGCGGGTCTATCAAACCGCCTTCGTCTTTTTCATTCTGCTGATGGTCTTTGTGCTGTTCAACGATCTGTCGAAGATTCCCAGCCTGTCCCGGCTGAAGCTGTAGGGAACCGATCCCCTGGATGACAGATTTTTCAATCCCGCTCAAACCAAAAGACGGCTTGAATTGATGGGGCACCCGGCGAAGGGCTTGGCCGATCCCGCGGAACAAGGAATGTGCGTCGGATGTGCGTCGGAATGGCCAACTGCTTCAAAGCAAAAACGGTTGCAAATATTGAGGATTTCACCGTTTTGGTCAGATGCGGAGCAGTGCAAAGTGCCACTGCAACAACCCCTTGCCGCTGCCTGCACTTTTATAACATTTCTCCTATTGGTGTAGAGTGCAGGTTCCAGATGAGTCACCATCCTGAGGTCGCCGCAGCGACCGAAGGATCTCGGTATTTTCGAATCAAAGCCAATGCCCAGATTCTTCGCTACGCTCAGAATGACGATCTTCCCTCTAT
>JAJZDO010000922.1 GCA_021805955.1 Acidobacteriota bacterium | reverse complement strand
GCAGACGTACTGGCGCGTCGCGATGCATACGGAAGAGTCGCACTCAACGACCGGAGTTCCTCAGTAGCTCAATGGCAGAGCATTCGGCTGTTAACCGAAGGGTTGTAGGTTCGAGTCCTACCTGAGGAGCCAATCTTTTCAAGCACTTGCACTCACCCTCCCTTCGCTGCTTGGTCCAACTTGGTCCAGTTGTAGTGAAACCCGCACGGAATTTCTCCTTTTATCCGCTTCCTTTGTGTCCTGCACGGGCGTGGTTCTATCCGTCAAAGCTGGATGTTCCCATCCTGCAAGAATTCCAGTTGTACGGGAGTTCATCGCGCCCAGCACGCTGTCCTCGATAGTCTGCACGTAGACATCGCCAGTGGTCTTGATGCTGGCGTGTCGGAGTGCCCCTTGCGCGTCTTTGATTGAGCCGTGCTTCTGCATGTCGGTCCCCAGTGTCCGTCGCATCACCTGAAAGGTGACAAGGCGATCTGGGATGCCGACCTTCCTGGCAATCGGACGAATCCGCCATTTCAGGAAGTTCTTGCCCCAGCGCGGTACCGCTTCGCCTTTCCGCTCCCCCCGACCGAACGTGGGAAACATCAAAGCCTCCGGCGACGGATCGGCACAACCTCGCTTCCACGCTTCGATGATGGGCCGCACCTGCTCCGGCACGCCGATGGGAGCCTGACTGGAGCGGTTCTTGAACCGGCCAGGATAAAACTGCCCCTCGAACGCAGTCCCGTGCGGAACCAACGCGCTACCCGTCCAGGACTTCCATTGCAGACCCAGAACCTCACTGGCACGCGGACCGCAGAATATGCCAACGTACATCAGACACAAGTCGTGCAGGTCTTGAATCCCCCCGATCAACGCAAGAATTTGCTCCCGCGTCATCCGGGGTTTCTCAACCGGCTTGGTCTGCGGCATGATGACATCCTCTGCCGGATCTTTGGGCAGAAAGTTCAGTTTTACGGCCATATGCATGATCGAACGAATGTTGATATAGCAGTGACGGACGACCGACTGGGAATAACTTCCAGCCAGCTTGTTCAACCAGACTTGAATCTCAAATGTTCCAAGCTGATTGAGCGGAATTCGGCCAAAGTGATTCACGAGATAGTGTTGAATCTCGTAGGAATTGATCTTTCGATATGCCGGACTCCATGCCCCCTGTCGCATGGGAATGTAGCGTTCCTCCACAAACCAGCGAAACGTTACAGACTCATCCGCTGTGATGCTGGAAGTTTTGGCTGGAACTCCGGTCTCATTGAGAATGATCGTATGCAACATCTGCTCCGCTTTCCACTTCGGCGTTCCAGCCTTTGGACAGAGCGGGACATTGCGTCTCTTGCTAGCCTCCTTTCCTGTTTCATTGCGAAAGTACACGGTGTACTTCCCATACCACATCTTCACCTTCTGCCCTCGCAGGTAGACGGTACCTTTCTGATACTTCATTGCCATGGCTGTTCTCCTATAGCCCGGCGTCCTTCCCTGATCGTGGAGAACAATTCCTTCATACACCAAGTCGAGAGCGACGGAAAGAGGAAAGCGTGTCCAACTCCGCCATGAAGAGATCGACATCGGCGCGGCGATAGCGAATGAGCTTTCCCAGCTTCACGGCGGGAATCCTGGGAGACCGCCGCGTTGTATGGTCACGAATGAACCGCTCCGACACGCCCAGCCTGTCAGCCACCTGCCGCGCATTTAACAGGCGTTCGTCCCGATTTGTATCGATCCCAACCACCCGCTCTGAGACAGAATTTTTAGCCTGCGCTGGTGGATAAAGAAGATTGCTGGTTCGTGAGGTTGCTGTAGACATGACTCACCTCCTGGGAAGGGTCATCGGAAACTTCACTCGGTTGGCTCGCTTTGAATGCTGCGGCGAATCTCGATGACCGTCTTTTCCTCAGAGTCCGGCGAATTTGCACTCCTGTCCAATACTTCCTGTCTATGGAGCCATGCCTTCGGTCTATGGACAGGCCCACAAATCCGGCGTTTTGAGGGGGTGCGATAGCTTCTGTCTATAGCCGCACCTGCGCGCGCAAGTCAGGGGAACAAAAAAGTGCCCAATTGACAGCGACAGAAAGCTCACCGAATCTGGAGCAGAAAAGATGGAAGCAAAAAGTTCGACCTGCATTTTCTGAAGTTCTTTGCGCGCTGCCTTCGGTTTTGGAGTGCCGAGGCATGTTCGATCTAGTCGAGTTTCGCCACCTGAAGTACATCGCGGCCATCGCCGAGACCGGGAATTTCACGCGCGCCGCTGAGCGGCTCTTTCTGGCGCAGCCCTCGCTGAGCAAGCAGATCAAAGACCTCGAAGACGGCATCGGCATTCAGATCTTCGTGCGCCATCACGACGGAGTGCGCATCACGCCCGCCGGGCAAATGATCGTTTCCTATGCGATCGAAGCGGTGAAGTTGAGAAACGAGATCATCCAGGCCGCTCGCGCAGTCCATTGCGGAGAGGTTCCGCCCTTGAGAATCGGCTTCTCCTGCTTTGTCCAGCAGAATGTTCTGCGCTCTCTGAGTGATGCCTACGCCAGCCTGTTTCCTGGCTGCGAGACGCAGTTTCACGGCGGCGATCCGGCACAAATCCTTCGCCGCATGGAGGAGAAAAGCCTCGAGGCGGCAGTACTCCCTCTTCCAATCAGCGGTGACCAATGGCTTGTGGAACCGGTTGCGTCTGCTCTACTGGTCGTCTGCATGCGTGCCGATGACCCGCTGGCGCAGCAAATCGAGATTCAGCCATCAGAGCTTACGAAGAGGCTGAAAATATTTCGCAATCCTGAAGCGCATCACGAGGCGCACGCTCGCCTGATGGAAATGCTGGGAGAGATTGGAATTACGCCGGACGTGGCCTGTCTGGCAACGACACCAATGGACATTCAGTGGATGGTGCAGAGCAGCAGTGGGCTGGCGTTGATCGACCAGAAAACGCCGCTTGAACCAAACCTCACGACGCGGCCCATAGCAAACATCAAATGGACTGCGGACACTGCCTTTGTGCATCCCGTCCATGCGGAGCATCCCGCATTTCCGGTCTTGATCCGTCATTTCAGGAAAGCAAGCAACTTCAAACCCGCCAAACGCACGCCTAACAGGAAACATACGAATGATCTTCAGATGACGTTGCTTGCATGAGCAATTCACTGCGGCTCCTGAATGAGCACATTGGTCTGAATGCGTCAGTTGAGCTTTCATCGCGTTAGCTGAATAAACACATGCCGCTTTCGGGTAGCTATGACCATCCACTGCGGGGATAAGCTGGAAATCGCGACTACTCTGCCTCGCCCTGATCATTTTGCGCATTTGCCAATATACCTATGAGCGAGTTGGCGAGATCCTTTCGTTCGCCCGTCTCCTCGATCTTTGTCATGGCATATTTTCCAGCTAGTGTGAGTCCCGGTACCGCCGCGACGAGCGGCGCGAGGTACGGTATAAGAAACGCGCCCAAAGAAAGCCAGCTAGCACCTGCCAAGCCACTGTATTTGCGCCGATATTTCTCATCGAGCCTCTTTGCTTCACTGCGGTAATCGTTCAGGAGTCCCCCAATTCCCGAGGCTACCTCTGCCGCAACCCGGTCTATATCTTCGAAATCTGCATCCCGCAGAATCGAGGTTGATTCGGCTAAACGCTTCCTGAAATGTTCGTTCTCATTATTGAGGCGCATTTCTACGAGCGCTTCGATTGTTGCATTCGACAGCCATTCGAACTGTTGAGTTGCTAAAGCGTCGATCATTGCCCGCGTGGTGGCGGAGATCGTCAATCTTCTCTCAAGAGAATCACTACAGGCCGCTGCGCACAATTTGAAATAATAAGCTTGCTGTTCTACCGATAGAAGAGGCTGCGCCCTCATCGCGATTGAGTTTTCAATCAAGTGGAACTGGGGTTCGAGCCTCTCCAGTAAAGCGTTGCAGACCTTTTGCGCGTCCGAGAGGCTGCTCATAAAGGACATGTAAGAGGGAGTGCGCCATTCCCCAATCTCGCTGATGTAACGGCGCAGGGCTTCGTCGAGAGGCTCCCCAATCGGCCCGCCAGGCGCGACCAGTAGTTGCTTGACTCTCACAGCGTCCAGGAATTCTTCCGGATGCGCGGTCGCAAATGCCACCGCATCCTCAATACAGGTCAGCGGGAGATTGAGAAGGACGCCCAGTGTGCCTCCCACGAATTCTGTGAGCTTTTCACGGCTTGTTTGGTCGTGTTGCTGAAGAAACCTGTCAAAACTGGGAAATACGAGCACTGGCGGGATGCCGAGGTCCGCGTCAACGAGGGGCTTCAGCCGGAGAATAAAGAACATTTCCTCCAGGATTCGAACCGAACGGAATCTTTCCTCTGGGCGCTCAGCTTCGATCAAAGCGAAAATGGGGTCCGGGATCAGAACCGAATCGGTGTAGAGAACCATTCTCTTGGCTGCGGCGAATTGCGTCGTCCTGAAGTGGGCGCCTCCACCCATGACCGCTTTGATCCCACCCAATTCCGCAGCGTGCTGGTAGGGTTCCACAGTTCTGTAGACCCTGTTAAGTTCGGGCTCGGCCCACTCGAACGCTTTTTGCACGTCAGTCGCTCTCGAACTCAACGATCTCACTTTTTCCGTGAATTGACTCAAGGGAGCGAACTTCTTCGGGCTCGTTCCAGTCGCGCGCTCGAAGAGCTCTTCAAGGACCGCGAACAGATTCCGCTGGTGGGCAATCAGTTCCTTCATAACGAATTGAAGATACAGCAAATGCCACTCAGTCCGACAGCGGGAATAGTGGGCCTACTTACGTCGTACGTCGGTTCGGTTTAGCCTTTATTGAGGAGCGAATGGCTATGGAATCGGAAAAGATTCTCGGGATTGACCTTCACGATGCAATCATTGGGCTGAAGCGGGCGGTAGGGATGAAAAGGCTGGTACTCAGGTCGCCCTTCACAATTCAAGCACTGGACCGCGTGCGGCTGGGTGCGGACGGAAGGGTAGACCCGTCAACTGTCGATTCAGAAGTCCGCGCTGCGGCCCGCGCTTACATCAGCATGCATCCCGACGACTGGGCCACACGCTAAAAATCAAGGGCCGTCAGCCCCTAATAAACGCGCATATAGCCGGGAGTGATGTTCGATTGGTCCAAGTCGCAAATCGAGACGAAGGAAACGTAGCATCGACCCATTTCCATGCGGAGTTCATCGATGGCATGGTCATAGCGCAGACATGCACAATTGGCCATAGCTGCGGTATATGGCGCCATAGACAAGAAGTCTTGGACGGATCGGAAAAGCGGCGCTAACTTTTGGCACGTGACGGAGAAATTCTGGGCCGTCGGAGGTGCCAATGATTCCACAAAGGATTCCCGATAGCTTACCGCAGAAGCCGGGCAGGAAGTCTTCCGAAGCGCTGTCTGAAAAACATCGCTGCCGCTGGTGGCCGACGATTCTGATGGTGGCGCTGCCGCTTCTCTTCCCACTCGCCGCGCTTGCGCAGAGCGGATCGCCATTCGATACAGGGTTCACCGCGCTCCAGCTCCTCTTTACTGGGACGGTTGCCAGGGTGGCGAGCCTAATCGCCATTGTGATCGGCGGCTATCAGTTTGCGCATGGCGAGCCGGGTGCAAAGAAGGCGCTGGCCGGCGTGGCCGCCGGGACCGGCATCGCCGTGCTTGCGGTCAATGTCCTGAGCTGGCTCTGGGGAATCTAAAGTTCCCGAACCGCAACTGCCAGTATTCATATTTCTCAAGTGTGAGGGGCCTTCGATGCAGACACACACCACAAACCGGAGAAGGAACCGAAAACGCGTGTCGTTGAAGAAGATGCTGACTTGTATAT
>JAJZDO010000431.1 GCA_021805955.1 Acidobacteriota bacterium | reverse complement strand
TACAAGGCCCGCTTTGGAAACATGCCAGAGGGGATGTGGCTGGCAGAAACCGCCGCTGACACCCGCACACTGGAGATGCTGGCCGAGGAAGGAATCCGCTTCACGGTGCTTGCTCCTCACCAGTGCCGAAGGGTGCGGGCAATTCAGTATGAACGACGCGGCACAGAGCGCACCGGAGCTGAACGAGCCTCAGCCGAGCGCACAAGCCGACGTGTTGACCCGCTGACGCTGCCTCCAGGTGCGATCACCGCAGCCGACCAGTGGTTGGAAACCCCGGGCACAACTGCACAGACGATGGTGGATACGACATGTCCCTATCTCGTGCGATTTGCTTCTGGACGCGCGCTCGCGGTGTTTTTTTACAACGGGCCGATTTCGCGAGCAGTGGCTTTTGAAGGACTCCTCAACTCCGGTGAGGCTTTCGCGTCCCGGCTCAAATCGGGTTTCAGCGAAAGCACTGAGGCGCAGCTTGTCCACATTGCGACCGACGGCGAAAGCTATGGCCACCACCACAAACACGGTGAGATGGCCCTGAGCTATGCGCTCAAACTGCTGGAGCAGGACAGCACTGTGGGTCTGGCCAACTACGGCAGTTTTCTTGCCGAGTATCCGCCAACCATGGAAGCAGAGATTGTGGAGAACACCTCCTGGAGTTGCTCTCACGGAGTGGAGCGCTGGCGCTCCGACTGCGGTTGCAGCGGTGGACACGCGGGATGGAACCAGAAGTGGCGCGGGCCGTTGCGTCAGGCGCTGGACCAGGTGAGAGACGGCGTGGCCAACCTGACTGAGACGGTGGGAGCGCCGTTCTTTCGCGATGTGTGGGCAGCGCGCGACGCCTACATCTCCGTCATCATGGATCGCAGTCAGGACAGCGTGGAGGATTTTCTGCGCACTCACGCATCGCGGAATCTCACGCATGAGCAGCGCGTGCAAGCGCTTGGCCTCATGGAATTGCAGCGGCACACGCAGCTGATGTACACCAGTTGCGGATGGTTTTTCGACGACATCTCCGGGATCGAAACTGTGCAGGTGATTGCCTATGCGACGCGGGTGCTGCAACTTGCGCGCGCTCTCAGCGGCGAGATCACACTGGCGCTTGAAACAGAGTTTCTGGAGAGACTTGCTGAGGCACATTCGAACGTACCCGCCGAAAGTGACGGCGCGAAGATTTACCGCGAGCGTGTGCTTCCCATGGAAACGACACTGGAGCAGGTAGCTGCCCATTACGCGATTAGTGCTGTTTACTCCTCGTTTGCCGATGAGACAGAGTTGTTCTGCTATCGAGTCCGACGGCTCGGCGAGGAGGCGCTGGCATCTGGCAACGGTCGACTGGCGCTCGGCCACGTTCGCCTGCAGTCCAAAATCACCGGGCATGCTGAGGAATTCACGTATGCGGTGATGCACTTTGGCGACCAGAATATTACCGCTGGAGTCAAGGCATTTCGCACCGGTGACGTCGAAGCGCTTGGCGAGTTGACAGAGTCTTTGCGCAAGGTCGTCGGGCGTGCCGATTTCGCCGAAGTCATCCGCCTGCTGGACCGAAACTATGACCTCAAATACTCGTTGCGGTCGCTTTTCCGCGACGAACAACAGAGGATTGTGTACCTCATCCTGCGCTCTGCGCTCCGCGACATTGAATCATCCATGACCGGTATTTATGAGAACCATTCCAGTCTGCTGCATTACCTTTCGCACTCTGGACTGCCCAAGCCGCAAGGGCTGACTCTGGCTGCTGGATTCGCCATTAACGTGGGGCTTAAACGCGCGCTCGATGAGGATGCTGTGGACAGTTCACGAGTGCGGGAACTGCTGCGTATGGCCGCGGAAGACGATATTGCGCTTGATGCAGCAGACCTCAGCTATCAGGCAGATCAGAAGATGAAGCGCACCATGGTGGAACTGCAGATGACCTCCGGTGGCATGGAAGCCCTGGACCGCGCACTCACCCTGGCGCGCGTCCTGCGCGAGATGCCCTTTGAGCTGAATCTTTGGCAGGCGCAAAATCTTTGGTACGAAATTTTTCGCGGTGCCGAACACACGATGACAGGCCATGCCCTGGAACAGCACCAGGAGTGGAAACAGAAGTTCGATGAACTCGGAGAGTGTCTCGGCATCGCTTGCGATGAGATCACCACCGATGAGGCGATGGCCGCCGTACCCGGCGACTGAGCCGAAGTCAGCTTCGCCAATGCAGATCGACTGGCGCGGCGAGCGGGTGAGCGCCACTACCTTCCAGCCGCGCCTGCTTCAGCGCAAAGTACCACTTTGCAGGCTTGTCCGCATCGTCGATCAGCATCAGGCTCGGGTTATGCCGCAGCCCCGCCGCCTGCTGGATCATGGTGATCTGATCCTGTCGCACAAACTTCGCACCAAAGAACTTGGCAATCGGCGTCACCAGCGGCACGTGATAGAAAACATTCCACGCCGCTACCACGTCGATGCGGCAGGTCGATGCGGTAATTGGCGTCACCGTAGTCAGGCTGCTGAACCACTTGTCACCGCAGCGAATCACCTCTGTCCGACGATTGGGCAGAGTGAAGTCGATGGTCGTCTCGACCGGATGCCCATACACGCCCAGTAGCTTGTAGGGTGCCGAGTTGCCGCTTGGAGCGTGCGCGGCCATGCGAAATCCCTCGGGGATCGGTTCAAATCGCTTGGTCTTCTCACGGATCGAACCGCGTGAGCGCCACCACCATGCCTGGTGAACAAACGGCCCATGCGCTGGATCCATCAGGCCAATGATTCCGTGATCCACATTGCACGGTAGCTCCGCCGTCAGGTGCGCCATGCGGAAACGCGCGCCGAACTTCTGCAACTCCGGCACTGCTGGCAGGCTCGCTTCGTCCATCCTCCGTCCCGCGCCAGGTCGCGGAATATACACCCACACATACCCGTCGCGCTCCATTGCCGGATACGCCTGGGCAAAGATGCGCGTAGGATCAAGCCGATCCTGGCTCGACAAAGATGGAATTGTTTCGCAGCGTCCCGAACATGGCTCAAACTCCCATCCATGGTAGCGGCACGTCACCCGCTCCCCGTCAAACCATCCCACGCTCAGCGGTATACCCCGATGCGGACAGCTATCGCGCAGCGCAAACACTGCTCCGCCCGCGCGACGGCCAAGCACCAGCGGCAGGTCCAGCAGCATGGCTGTTTCCAGCTTTCCTGCCCGCAGCCGATCCGCTCGCAGCGCCGGATACCAGTCGTCATAGATCAATGTCGCCGTCGGGCCGGGCGCGACGGTTGCAGAGACGATCTGGGTAAGCGGGTTCATGGAGTTTCGGTGCGACGTATCAAGTATCGAGCTTTGCAGCGTGACTTTACGCAGCCAGTACAGGTAGGCCGGACGCAATTCCGCGGAACACACCGCGATTGTCCAGATGATGGCGGACCATCCGCTGGGAAACCCCAAATTCGCTGGCTATCTTTGAGATTTTCATTTCGATCTCGTCGGAATCGCCCACCTCAGTTTGAAAGCGCATTTTCAGAGCTTCAGATGGACAGAGAAACTCTGCCGCGAAAGCACGCTGAAATTTCTGCCTTGCGGTGAGTGCGGTGGTGGCAGGGAGCCATCTGGTTTGTATGTCAGAAAGCAAAAAATCGCCCAGTAGGCGGGCTATCTCGAAACGACGACCTGGCGGGTTCTCAAGAGGCCGCAGCACAAGCTTCAACTGGTCTTCATTCCCGCCTCGTACGCCTACGGACAAGGGAGTCGGAGCACCATCGCTCTTTAATGTTGTTTCTTCCACATTGAGCATCGCGCCAAGTGCGGCATTCAAAATTGGTTCGCTGCCTAGATTCCAGATGCGGCGCAAGCACTCTGCGACTCTTTTGCCCAACTCCCAGGGAATATGCGTGGTCAGAGTTCCGAGATTGGCGATGGCGGGCTGAATAGCACTGTACTGCTCGATACGCGCGAAGGTCGTGACGCCACGAATGGCGGCGTCGGTTTGAGAGAAAATCTCCCGATCCTTGTGGACAGACATAGCCGCGGCAATTTCATACACAGCTTCCCTGCCAGCTTTTTTCTCCCACGTCTGAATAGCCCCGATGAGATTGGCGTCAGTATCGGGATCAAGGCCAAGCATAGCCTCGATGCTGCGCTTGGCACACAGCTTCGGGTCTCTACGCTCTGTAGCGACTTCCTTCCATAGCTGGTGCAACGGGGTTGCACGCAGAGAGAGCGCATCCAGGCGGCTGATGACAGCACCGACAAATGCTTCTATGGCACCTTCCAGCGCCTCAACATTGACTATGGACTCAAAGGTATTCAGATACCGTACCGGCGAAAGTTCGGGGCGCATGAAGCTGGCGCTCGCGTCGGAACGGACCGAAACTCGAAAACGATCGCTGGCGAATGTAAGTGGCGGCCAGAGATAACCGCCTCCAATGGCTCCGGACTGATGGGACAACTTCCAGTCAAGTCGAGCGGAATCATCGGCAAAACGTTCTCGTTCCGGTTCCAGCGTCAGGCGCCACCAGTTGGAAGCCAGCCAGGTTGCAAACAGATAAGCTGAGACGCGAATCGTCTGGCGTACAGTGTTTGCCTGGCGATCCTGAACTTCTGTTGCACACGAATCGCCGATCCCTACGAACACTTCCGCGTTGGTGCGCGCAACAGGATCGGGTCCTTCCCCATCAGGCAGCCACCCATCGATGCGGATTTCGATGTTATTGCTCATACTCATTTCCATCTCTGGAGGACTACTTCACTGAACGCATCATCGGCAGGCATGGGATATCCGTGATAAGCGCCAGTACCTTCATTTTCCAACTGCGCCTCAAGTGGCGTTCCGTTGTCCGAGACCGCCCAGATATTTTGCGGAAAATGATTGCGCTCCTGCTGGCTGATGAGGCCGCGCCGAATGCCTTCACGAAGCAACTTGAGAGCATCTTGACGTTGAAAGATAGCAACGCCGTCGCAGAGGGTCTTATCTATCCGTGGAGTAGCCGGAGGGGTCAGGCCGAAGTCTCCTGGATTCCTCTTGTGCTCCGGATTTCCGCCGTATCGCACACACTTCGCGAGCGCATCCCGGTCGATACTCGTGTCAGAATCCGCGCGCATCTGGCGCTTGGGATTAAAGCTGCGGGGCATAGATTCACCAAATGTATGGTAACGCATTCGGGTGGAAGCGAAAATTGGTCCCGCCGCACTCCATTCACTCGATCGGGGTGAGAGTCCCATTCTTTAATAGGAAGCGCTCTCCACGCCACTCGATCTCGTCACTGGCAAAACTGGCAACCCACAACGCGAAAGCAACTAGATCGCGCACAGGCAGCAGCCAAAGATCGCGAAAGACCTGGCGGTCACCCAGCACGCTGCCCCCCACCTGAAGAGCAAGACTGAGGCGCAGCAGGACGGCAAGCAGCAGCAGCCAGAGGCTCCAGAAGCTGGCACCAGAGGCCAGAACACCCAGTGCTGCAATCGCCACCGGATACGTGAAGAAAAGACCAAGATAGCCAAGGCGGCGGCTGTCTCGAACCGTACGCAGCCAGCGTAACTGATGCGCGAGAAATGCCGACCAGCAATAGTCGGGCACGGCAGTTTCGACGACGACGGGAGCAAGAGCGAGTCGAAAGCCGGCACTATGGATGCGTGCGCCGAGTTCGTAGTCGTCGGCAAGCAGGTTGACGAGCGACTCAAAGCCGCCGATCGCCGCGAGCGCTGTGCGGCGGACAGCCAATGTGGAGCCAAGCGCGAAGCGCAAGCCACGCTCCAGCAGAATCGCCGTCAACACGCCCGGCTGGAAGTCGGTCGAGATGGTCATCGACTCCAGCCGCGACCACAATGATTGCGCCGCTCGGCCACGGTAAAGCGCAGTCATCAGGCCAACGCCGGGGTCGGCAAAACCGTTCATGACGCGCGCAAGGTAACCCTGCGGGACGAGGATGTCGCCATCGCTGGCCAACAGAAAATCATGCTGCGCATGGTGTGTGAGTTGGACGAGTGTCGAGACCTTGCCGCTCGCGCCCAGACGCTCCGGGCACTCGATGATGCGCATGGACAGTGCGGGAAACTCCTTCTGGAGCGCGCGGACAACTGCAACTGCGGGGTCATCCAACGAAGCAACCCCGCAGAGCATCTCAAATCCGCCGGAGTAGCTTTGACGGCAGTGGCTACGGAGCGCCTCGGCCAGCGCGGGGTCGGCTCCCTTCAGCGGTTTCAGGATGGAAACCGGCGGCGCAAATCCAGTCGTAGCGGCAAGCTGGCGACCACGCGTCAGCCGATAGCGCAGAGCAGCAATCCAGGCCAGCAGCGTATAAGCCAGCGCGGCAGCGGTGAGCATGTCAAAGACACGCGCCGTCCACAGCGTGGCAGTCTCCAGTGGCGTGCTGGCAACGGGCACCGCAGTCGGCGTCAGCCAGAGGATCGGATCGGTCATGGCACCTGGTTGCGTTCGCCCACATTAGATGGTTTGAGGCGAACGCCTTCAACTCTTAGCCTACAGTGTGGTAACAGCGAAACAAAATCCTGCTTCGGACGAACGCAGCGACGGCTACTTCCACCAGGAGTCGCCTGCGGAGAACTGAAGGCTGGTGACGCCGGTGGCGTTGTCACCCAGGCTCACGCTGTAGATGTGGACAACCTTCACGGCGAGATCGAGGCTCTGATGCTTGCGCACGAAGGCGCTCAAGCCAGCACCAAGCTGCGGGGTAAAGTTGATGACGCTGGTATCTCCGGTGTCTGGAAATTTGTGGTTGGTCCAGAGCAGGCCGCCGCCAATCTGCGCCCAGGGCAGAGTCCGGCTGCCGGGATAACGCTGAAAGTTCCAGCGATAGAGAAGCGGCGTAGCTGTTGAGTCCTGGCATTGGATGGTGCATGCTTTTTGAACGTGAGGAGTTCGAAAAGGCAGAGATGCGGGCCGCGGCGGCGTTTCTTGAGGCACTCGTCGAAGCCGTTCCTGATCCCATCCACACTGTGCTCACGTACAAAGGCATCCAGTCCGCCGATCTGCTGAAGAACCGACAGGGACCAACTGTGCACTTTCGAGGACACGCCTTCGACCGGCTCTGTTCCGTTCATGGAATCGAACACTGGCTTACCAGGCCCACCATCCCTGGACCAACGGGCAGGTCGAGCGCATGAACCGCACGATCAAAGACCCCGCTGTTAAGCGCGACCTCCACGACTCCCACAACCAACGTAAGTGGGCTTTGAACTGGCTGAATGTGGACGGATAATTCCTATGTTTTCGGCTCCATCTGGTTTGATAACTCCATGCTGGAGTCGCTCATTCCACCGCTCCATCTGCTTCAGAGACAAACGGTCTATTCGGTAAGCTCACAGTTCGGGAACCCCGGTAGTTAAAAACCTTCGTGCAACTCAACGCTTCAGGTGTCCAGGTGTTCTGCCATTTCACTCCAAATTCAAGCAAGAGTAAAACGCTGGCACCGACGAGAAATGCGAAGCACAGCAAGCCAGTTCCGTAGCTGCCAGAAACATCCTTGAGAGATCCGAGCGCCGAGGGAAGAAAGAAGCCACCCAGGCCGCCAGCGGCACCGACGATGCCGGTAATGAGTTCGATTTCCGAGAAAAATCGTTGCGGTGCGATTTGGAAAACTGCGCCATTGCCCATGCCCAGCATCCCCATCGACAAGAACAGCATCGGGACGACAAGAGCGAGCGGAGGAAGAGTGCAGAGAATCAGAAAACTAACAGCAACGCCTGCGAAGAGTCCCAGCAGCAGACGGTACCCTCCGATCTTATCGGAGAGCCATCCCCCAACCGGGCGTAAAAAACTTCCCGCCAAAACGACGAGCGTTGTATAGTCGCCCGCCTGCACCTTCGTCAGGTGATATTGATCATGGAAGAAGACCGTGAGAAAACTAGCGAGGCCAAGGAATCCGCCAAAGGTAAGGCTATAGAGGAAACAGAGACGCCAGGTATCTCCCTGGGCGAGGAGTTGTGCGTACTTATTCCAGGATCTGGGTGCAGACATGGATGGGCTGTTCCTGGCCATGAAGAAGAAGATCGCAAGCACCAGCAGAACGGGTAAGATTGCCAGGCCGAAGACAGCATGCCAGCCGAAATGCTGCGCCAGGCGAGGGCCAAAGAAAGTGATGACCAGCGTCCCGGAGTTGCCGGCGCCGGCAAGACCCATCGCCAGTCCCTGGTGCTCAGGCGGGTACCATCGTCCGGCCAGGGGGAGAGCCACGGCAAAGCTCGCGCCGGCGATTCCCAAAACAAATCCGATCAAATAAAACTGCCACAGAGTTGTGGCGAGATGCCATCCAAGAATCAACGGGACGAGCGTCAAGCTCAAGCCAATCAGACCCGCGCGACGGCCGCCCACTCGATCCGCAAGAAGCGCCAGAATCGGCCGGAAGAAGGAACCTCCGAGCAACGGAATCGCGGTCAGCAAGCCCTTCTGCGTCGCCGAAAGGTGAATTTGCTCGGCGATGAACGGCGTCATTGGGCCAAAGATGATCCACACCATAAAGCTGATATCGAAGTAGAGAAAAGCAGAAACCAGGGTTGGCAAGTGGCCGCTGGCAAGGAATGATTTCTTGTTCATCTGTGACCCTCCGAAAGCAGTGCTATTGAATTGGGTGTGAACGGTCGAATCCCGCAATCTCGGCCAACAACCTGGGCGGGCGTCGGCCATCAAGTTATTTGCGCAGGCGTATGCACAAGCTGTGCCGATAGCGGTGCCACTGCTGCTGCGATCTGACCTACAATTTCTTCGAGAACACCGAGTTCGCGCAGCGTTTCAACCAGGCGTACCCCAACCGTATCGAAGTGACGTTTCTGAGTGGCAAGTCTGCCATGAGCGCCCTTCATGGATTGGTCGTTATATTGCCTGGGGCCTCCCAGTGATTGCGACAGGAAGGCAAACTGATGCGCCTTCAGTCTGGGCATGCTTGCCCCGATGAAGAAGTGGCTCGGCGAGGGATCGGCCAGGACGCGTCTGTAAAAGCGGTCTACATCTGCGCAGATTTCAGCTTCTCCGCCGATGCTTTGAAAGATAGTTGTTTCATTTGCGGCTTCACTCATCTAGCTTCCCTCCGGGATTTGAGAATGCGACAACGTCGGCGGCGGTCGGTCAGGGATTACGCATGGACTGCCGACGACTTTTCAACGCGCACGGCGCACTGCTTGTAATTGGGTTCGCGCGAGATCGGATCGAAGGCGCTTTGCGTAATCTGATTCGCGTTGCTTTCGGCAAAGTGAAAGGGAAGAAAGACCTGGCCCGGCGCGACAATCTCCGTGATCCGCAACTCCACCTTGCTGACGCGCCCGCGCGCCGAGACGACATCAACGCGATCATGCGGTTTTAGCCCAAGTTTTCCAGCGTCCACCGGATTCATCTCCAGCCATGCGCGCGGAGACATGCGCTGTAGGATCGAAATGCCTCCGGTCTTGGTGCGTGTGTGCCAATGTTCGACGGTACGCCCGGTGTTAAGGATCAAAGGAAACTCGGCGTGCGGCTGCTCGGGGAACGGCGCCCATTGCACAGGCAAGAGCTGGGCTCGGCCATCATCGGTCTGGAAGTTGCCGTCGCTATAAAGCCTGCGCGCGCCTTGGGGATTCATGGAAGTGCTTTCGGAAAATGGCCATTGGATTCCCCCTTCGTCTTCAAGCGCCGCGTAAGTGATGCCGGAGTAATCGCAAAGCCGTCCCGCGCTCACGCGACGCCATTCGTCGAAGGCATCGGCTGGTCCCTGCCAGCCCGGAAAAAGCTCCGCCCGACAGCCGAGCCGTTCGGCGACCGCCAAGAAGATATCGAAATCGCTTCGCGCCTCGCCTGGTGGATTGACCGCGGCGTTGACTTTGCTGACGCGCCGTTCGGAGTTAGTGTAGGTTCCCTCTTTCTCGCCCCAGATGGCTGCCGGCAGGACCATGTCCGCCAGCTCGGTCGTAGGAGTCGGATGAAAGCCGTCCTGCACAACGAGAAAATCCAAATTGCTTAGACCCTGTTTGAGCACATCGATATTTGGAAAGGAGACCAGGGGATTAGTGCCGATGATCCAGAGTGCGCGAATCTTTCTTGATACAGCAGCTTCGATGATGTCGGGATAGGCGAGACCGCGCTTGGTCGGGATGCGCTCGACTGGCAGGCTCCAAAGCTGTGCAAGCTCTTCACGGTCGTCTTCCGATTCAAATTTGCGATAGCCAGGAAGCCCCGAAGCAAATCCTGCTTCGCGCGTGCCCATGGCGTTGCATTGCCCGGTGATGGAAAACGGCGATGCGCCGGCACGCCCGATGTTGCCGGTGATGAGCGCAAGATTGTTCATTGCGTTCACTGTCTCGGTACCTTTCGTGCTGTGGTTGACACCCATCGTCCATCCAATGAACGCAGCCTTCGCGTTGCCGTATAACAAAGCGGTCTTCCGGATCAGATCTGGAGACAGGCCCGTGATGTTTGCGGCGTAGTCGGCGGTGTAAAGCTCAAGGGAGGCTTGCAGCTCCGCGAAACCGGTGGTGTGTTCCTCGACGTACTTTTTGTCGTAGAGTTCCTCATCAATCACGATGCGCAGGATAGCGTTGATGAGCGCCAGATCGGATCGTGGCTTCACTGGGAGGTAGAGGTCTGCCATCATTGCTGTTTTGGTGACGCGCGGGTCGGCTACGATCAGTGTTTTCGCTCGGTTGGCTTCAACCCGCGTGCAAAGGATCGGATGGTTTTCCGCAATGTTGGCTCCGATGAGCAGGATGACATCGGCCACCTCAAGGTCCTCATAAGCGCCAGGAGGACCATCACTGCCGAAAGATCGCTTGTAGCCGGCGACTGCCGTGGACATGCAGAGAGTTGTATTGCCGTCATAGTTGGTTGTACTCAATCCGAGCTGCACCAACTTGCCCAGCGCATAAAACTCTTCTGTGACCAACTGGCCGGTACTGACGATGCCGAGAGCCTGAGGGCCATACTTTTGCTGAACCTCTTGAAATCGCTCCACAAGAGTATCGATTGCCTCTTCCCAACTGACGCGGGTCAACTGACCGCGCTTGCGCAGCAGCGGATATCTGGCGCGGTCGTCCGCGTCGATAGCGTAATGTTCGGCAAGTCCTTTGGGGCAGAGTTTTCCAGAGTTGACCGGGTGATTGGGGTTGCCGCGCACGCTCACAACTTTTTCGTCGCGCACGCCAAGTTGCATTCCGCAGCCAACGGAGCAGTATCCGCAGGTGCTGTTCACCCACCGGTCGGCGTGTTTGCGATTCGACGTAAAGCCCAGTACCGGATCTTCACCGTAGCTATATTCTGCTGAGCGGATATCCAATCCACTCTTCTGTGCAAGCCAGCGCAGCAAGGTCATGCAGCCTCCACGGCGAGGTATTCGGTGGCTATGTTTGTTGGAACCACGCTGACAAAAAACAGATAACGGCTGACAAATTCACCGGCAATCAGTGCAAGGGCGATGGGAACCGCTGTCCAGCGCGATTGCGCGAGGGGCAACATCAGCAGTCCGGCGCTTAACAGCAGGAAGCGCAACAGAAGATGGTTGGAGAGCAGAGTGAATAAAAGCGAGTAGGCTCCTCGGCGCTCATAGACTTCAGATCGGGCTAGCCAGACGATTTTGAGTCCTGCCACAACCAAGGTGGTGAGACCGGCACATAATGTTGCCAGGCGCGACAAAGGAAGCGCGCCAGCCAGGATATTTGTACTGGCGGAACCAAGCAAAATGGCCGTCAGATAAAACTCCAGGATGGTGAATGGCGAGTTCCATGCGGGACGCCCCGGAACCAGATAAAGGCGCGCACTCGCGCCCACACCGCAAATTCCAAAGACAACCGTCACAGCGCCAAGCAGCAAAGCTTTTGGCAGGTTCATCCACAGCGCCGCGGAGTAAGCGGCAGCCGCGCCGGCAAATAGTGTGAACAGCAGCACTTCGCGGCTGAGCCACGAGCGGCGCCACATCTTGAGCGCGCGGATGGCATGAATGGGCCGACCAAGATGCAGAGTGGAGGAAGCGAGTGCAAGAGCCGCCACGGCCAAAGCAACCAAAGCTGCCCAGCGATGCGCATGGGCACTCAAGAGTTCCAGAAGCCAGATGGAGGCAAATGCGCCAACGGAGAGCTGGGTGAGAACCGTCATCGTGACCAATGGCCAGTGCGGATGCTCGGGACGCAATCGGTTGAGATCAACTTTTCGAAGATTGTGGGGCATCCGTGCGGGAAGCGTGATGCGCGTCGTCGAGAGGCTGTCGTCTGCCGAAGGCATGCCTGGCGAATTAGCGTCCGCGCGATATTCCTCGCGCCACTCCGCCGTGCGAATCGTCTCAATTCGGATTGCGCCCTCAGGACATGCGGAGACGCAGGCCGGCTGCTGCCCCTTGGTCAATCTTCCGTAGCACATATCGCACTTGCCCACGACTCCGCGCTCAGGGTTGTACTGCGGAACGCCATACGAGCAATTCCAAGTGCAGTACTGGCAGCCAATGCAGATGTCCGCACTGTGACGCACAATTCCCGTTGGGCCATCCTTGGAATAGGCATCGACTGGGCACCCCGTCATACAGGTGGGTTCAAGGCAGTGGTTGCAGCCCATCGAGAGATAGTGGCGAAGCGTATCCGGGTAAATGCCGCCTTCGATTTCGCCAACGCGCCGCCAGAGAATATCCGCAGGATTTCCATTTTGCTCGTTGCAGGCCACTACGCAGCACTTGCATCCGATGCACTTGGTCATGTCGAAGTGAAAGCGATATTGCTCGCCGGGTCCCGGCGGAGCGGGCAGCGCGATGTTTGAACCTATCCCGCACAACGAAGCCATCACTCCGTCGGCTGGATTCGCCGCGGTGGTGAGGAGGAAGGCATCGTCGCCTGCCCGGACTCGTTCGAGTAGGGGTAGTTCCATGGGGACAGCTCCATCGATGTGAGTTTGCGAGCAAAGTGCAAAGAGTATCTCTGGCACCGGGGCACACATCCGATTCGCTATCGTGCGACTGAATCCAGGCACAAAAGCTCAACTCGATGTGTGGGGCAATTTGCGGCGGCTTGGCCAGGCTCATCGGGGAGCCGACTCTAAATCACTCCGTTAGGGAAGCTGCCGGCGCGCAGGGCCGGTCAAATGCAAGCGGAAGGCTAAAAGCAACCATTCCGCGTGGAGTGGTTGGGTTTGAGCATAAAGGTAAATCGCTCGGAGCGCAAGTGGGATTGCAGGACCATCGCGATAGCGATTGCAGCGTCTCTTTGGCCAAGTTTCCGAATATTGCGTGCCTCTTCATTGCTTTGTCGATGAACTCCGTGTTAATTAAGGAGTCAGGCATTCCTCGAACGTGATCGGTACCAGGACGTACCGATGGCGTTTGAAAAGACGTAATTGTTCGCGGCGAACTCTGTGCCGCTCTCTGTCCCGCTCCAAGAGCGCGCCGCGAATGCGCCGCAGTTCTTTAAGCTTCAGTCTGGGTTCGAGGTAAGGATTTATCTGAGGCATCGACCTGGAAACCGATTTGATAAAGCGTAGTTCAGCACGATGAGTCTGGTGAGTTTTTTGTATCGTAAACGTCAATCATTTGCCACCCGGATCCATGGAGTTACGGGCAGGCTCGACGATTTCAGATCGATCGTTTTTTGCATTCAGTTAACGGAGAAACAACATGCCCGGGGCAACGTTTGGCGGCTTGCGCGTACTTTCCTTGGAATCGCGTCGCGCAGTTGAAGTCGGAAAGCTGATCCGCACCTATGGCGGTGATCCGCTAACGGCCCCTGCCATGCGCGAAATTCCCCTCGAATCCAATCAGCCGATTATTGATTTCACGGAAGCCTTGTTGCGCGGCGCATTCGATCTGGTCATCTTCACCACAGGGGTCGGTGTCCGCGCGCTTGTCCAAAGTGCCTCGGAGCGTTATGACCGCGAGCAATTTCTTGCCGCGCTCCGCAGTGTCAAAATTGCCGCTCGCGGACCCAAGTCTTCCAGTGCACTCCGCGAATTGGAGCTTCCCATCACTGTCGTTGCGCCAGAGCCTTTCACGTGGCGATCTCTGATGTCTGCTTTGGAGGCAAAACTCGGCTCTTCCCTCCAGGGCATGAATATCGCCGTGCAGGAATACGGCACCTCGAATCCAGAATTGCTGACAGCGCTCGCCGAAAAGAGCGTATCCATTACCCGCATCCTGGTTTATCAGTGGGCCTTGCCGGAGGACGTTCAACCATTGCGCGAGGCCGTCCTGGCGCTCGCACATGGCCATGTCGATGTCGTCCTATTCATGAATGCGGGACAGGTCGCACACCTGTTTCTTATGGCGGAGCGCATGGGCTACACCGAATCGCTCTGCGAAGGCTTCCGCACAACGGTCATCGGGTCCATTGGCCCCAGTACGACGGAAGGCCTCTCCCTTTATGGCCTGCAGCCGGATTATGAGCCGACGCAATCGAAGATGGGATTCCTCATCAAAGAGATATCTCAGAATGCGGGTGCCTTGTTAGAACAAAAGCGATCGGCTGCCGCGCTCCATGTTTCTCGCGTTCCAGCGCCTGCCCTCAGCCCGCTCCTGCGCGGAGAAGCAGCCACCCCGATTGCCGGGAAGGCTGCGCTTTCAGGCGTCGATTTTCTGCATGAGATTGGAAGTCGCATGGCCGCCTCGGATCCACTTCACACGGTCCTTCATCGTATTGTGGATTTCGCTTGCTCGGTCATTAATTGCGACTCCTGCTTCGTCTACGTTCTCGAAGACAATCAACTGGTGCTGCGCGCGTCGAAGAATCCACATTCCGACGTCGTCGATCATCTCGGCCTTTGGCTTGGCCAGGGAATTACCGGCTGGGTAGGCTGGCATCGCGAACCTGTCGCCATTCCCGCCAAGGCATTGACAGACCCGCGCTTCAAACGCTTCAAGGATTTGCCCGAAGACACCTTTGAAGCCTTTCTCTCTGTGCCTATCCTTTGCCGTGGCAAGCTGGTCGGTGTCATCAACCTGCAACATCGAAAGCCATATCAACACACAGAAAACGAAGTTCGTCTGCTCACGATGACCGGCCACCTGGTTGGAGCAGAGTTAGAAAGGGCCAGGCTCGAAACAGAGAACCTTCAGCTCTCCGATCGGCTGGAATCTCGGAAGCACATCGAAAAGGCCAAAGGAGTGCTCCAGCGCGACTTCGGCCTCGATGAAGATTCCGCCTACAAAGCGATGCAGCGCGAGAGCCGTCAGCGCCGCAAGTCGATGCGCGAGATCGCTGAAGCTATCGTATTGAACGATGAGCTTCGCAAGAACCGCCTCGACGAAATTGCCAAGACGGTTGCGGATAAGACTGCGTCTCAAGCAAAGATTGACGGTTCGGATGCGATCAACCGCCAATCGTGAAGAAATGACAGTCGCAACGGAGGCTTGGTAATCCGCAGTTCAGGATGCTCTCTTCCTGCTCGTTCCACTCTGATCGAGTCCTCAGTGGCACACGAATTCCACGTAGAGCGTGTTTCATCAATCAACAAAAGCCTGAAGCCGCCCGTATCAGACCCGCGATCAAAGCGGGGTTGATGAACCGCTACGAAGCCACCGGGGTATATATGAAACACGCTCTAACCATACTGCATGTTTCGGTCGGTGGGATCGTTCGCTGCCACCACCGTCTTGCCTGGGCATAGCTATGTGGAAGTTGCGTCTCATCTCCGCCAACGAACTCAAACCCTCCCAGGCGCAGGTTCCCCTCTTCGCCGTCATAGCGCACATCGCTCGCAAAATGGAAATTCATTTCAAGCAAAATTCACAGCCGCTGGCCAGATCGGGACCATGTGAAGCGCGCAAAGCTGGCGTTGACGCGTCACTGGAGCGCAGCGCCTTATTGCAGTCGCTCACGAAACACGCTAAGATGGCCACTATAGGAAAGACATGGATGTCTTCTCCTGTCATCTGCGCCCTGCACCATGCCGTGTAGCGGCCTTCACCCTGAAAGCCTATTTTCGTCCGCGCTCCGCGATGAGCCTTGAATCCTCCGCATTGCTTGCGGTGTTTGATCCTGGTCTTGACGCCGATGAGCGCTTCTCAGCGCGATTGAGCGTTCTCTGGACGTGCAGCCCCCACCGGCTGTGTGTGAACTTCATTTGAGGACACGGACATGGAAACTCTGGCGCCTCCTAATTCAGGTGCATTTACGGCGGAGCAGAAAGAGTATCTCCTCGGCTTCTTTGCGGGTGCGATGCAACGTGGTGCAACGCCCTTCGTGGGGCTGACCGCCAACGGCCTGTTCGCCAACGACCCAGCCTCCGGCGCAGCAAACCAGGCGGAAGCCGCTGAAGAAATATACTTCGGCACGCCGGTCTCCGAACTTTGTATGGAGGAGCGCTGGAAGCATGAGCAGAATCCACTCGATATTTGGGACAAGCTGCTGGCGCATGCCGCGGAAAATCGTGCGCCCGCGCCAGAAGACATCTTCCGCTTCAAATTCCACGGTCTATTCTACGTAGCGCCTGCCCAGGATTCCTTCATGTTGCGTCTGCGTGTTCCGGGGGGAATTCTCACAGCTCAACAGATGCGTGGTCTTGCGCGTATGGCTGAGGATTGGGGCTCGGGCCGAACGGACATCACCACACGCGCCAACTTGCAAATTCGTGAGTTTCA
>JAJZDO010001005.1 GCA_021805955.1 Acidobacteriota bacterium | reverse complement strand
AGAAAAAGTCGCGCTGATCGCCGATGATTGCGGATTTGTAAAAGTGGTGATGTACGATACCATGCGGCACGTCCTGGACGTCCCATGGTTCCGGCTGCGCTCCCGGGATCTCGAAAACATTCGACGGACTCCGCAGGTTTGGATTGACGGTCGGATTGGAGGGGTCTAGTGTGTGCACACCATCGGCGACGAAGATGTAATCATACAAATCCGGCTGCATCGCAGGAACCGTGATGCTCCAAACTCCCCGATCATCTTTGGTCATGGGCAACCCACCGGCATACCCATCCATACTCAGTTCGACCTGGTTCGCCCCTGGATCATAAAAATAGAACGTCACCGAGTGGTCGGAGTGGATGTTGGGAGTAGAAGGCAGTTGCGGAGGCTTCCGACTGCCTGCGATTTGCTGGGCATTCCCACTGAGCGCCACG
Source organism: Acidobacteriota bacterium (assembly GCA_021805955.1). Next base: position 5,373 of record JAJZDO010001005.1, on the reverse strand, counting down.
CCCAGTCCCAGGAGAAAGATACCAAGCCATCGGGGATGGAAGCTGGAGAAAGAAGATGCCAACCGCCGCAAAGTATGCCTCTTTCATCTTACAGACAATTCCATTGTGCGCTGGCAGGCAGCACCGCCTTGGGCGATGCCGCTGCCAATCCGGCTATTCGACTAAAACGGATTCAGCCTGTGCAAACCCTTCTTTTTCTTATGCGTACTGGAAGATTCCTCTTTTCTGGAAAATTGCGGCTTAGGATTTTTCTTCTTCTTTTTCTTGCCCACGGTGGTGTTCGCTTGGTCAACCATATTTACCGGATGCCCGGTCTGGGGAACGTCGTTCACCTGGGTCGGCGCGGGGGCAGCCTTTTCTGCTGCAGGCAGAGGCGTGCTGTTGGGAGGCGCAACGGTTGGCAGTCCGCCATTGTCCTTAGTCGCGGACGGCCAGGCGGTGGGATGACCGGTATTGTCCACCGCGTTTGCTGCGGGAGCGCCATTCCCGCCCGCAGCGGGTACCGTCGTCGACGGACTGCTTTGCGCGCCAGCAGGTGACTGCCCGGCGTTGGTTGGCGCGGACTGAGAAGGCTGGCCCGGATTGGAATTGTTGATCACGGTTCCATTCACGCCGTTGTCGCCGGAAATGTCATTCATCTGCAGGCCACTTGCCGGAGTCGCGGACTGCATCTCCCCAACCGAGCCGGAGGCGTTGGATTCACCGTTCGACGCGACGGCTGTTTGCAGGCTATTCGATGTGCCAGCGACATCGGGAGCGGGCTTGCCGTCTGGCTTGACCGCCCAGCGAACGTCTGCCATGGCCGACTTCACAAGTTCCGGAGCAATAATTTGCGGCGGATTGGTAAGACTCGGTTCCCCCACCCGTGCTGCCTGCACGGTGGAGGGGCGCGCCGTGATCAGCAGGAAAGCCCGGTATTTCAGATTTACAGGCGCACGACTCTGCTCAATCGCCGCACTGTTGGCAATCTGCTCCTGGGTTGGTTGTGGAATGGGCATATTCATGGCTTCCAACCGATCGCGCGCATCGTCGGCGTGCTGTGCCATCGGATACTCCAGCACCACCCGGTCATACGCATGCGCTGCTCGGCTCTTGAATAGCTTTTCCAGGCGTTCTTTCGCTGCAGGATCGAGGCGCATGGTGGCGATATTGCGTGCCTGGGCGGAATACGCATCGCCGACATCCAGTAATGCCTCATCCACGCGGCTGTAGAGCGGGTATGTGTCGATAACGGATTGCAGACGGGCCACCGCGGCGGCATAGTTCATCCGTGTCTCATAGAACGATCCAATGTCAAACTCGTGGTCGCCCAGGACTTCCTGTACTTCCCGCAGTCGCTGCTTGGCCTGCGGAATCAGGCTGGAGTCGGGATATTGCAGAATCATCGCCCGGTATTCTTCCTGGGCGCGGGTGGCATTGGTGGGATCGCGGTCCGGCTTTTCCATCTGCTTGTAGTAGATGTCGGCCACTTTCATCTGCGCTTCCGCAGCTTCCGGCTTGTCCGGGAAGAAGGTGATGAAGTCCTTGTATTCCTCTTCAGCCTGTTGCATCGCGGCCGTGCCGCCCTCTTTGTACCAGGTGTCTCCGATGGCCAGCTTGGCGCGCATCTGGTACTCCGAGTCTGGATAGGTATTCAGCAGTGTCTGCAGATCCAGGCGGGCGATATCGAACTTGCCCTTTTTCATAGCGATCATCGCGCGATCGAAAAGCTCTTTGTCCGGCTGGCTACTGGTTACACTGGCCAGCGCATCGTCTTTTTGCGACAGCGGTTTTTGCTTGCGGTGAAAGATTCCCGCATGCGCCATGCTGCTGCCCAGAACAACCAGCGCGCCTACGGCCGCGCCGCGTTGCAGGGAACGACTCAGAAAACGATGACTGGCACAACCCATAAAACGACTCATACTGTACTTCCCCTCAGCAGACTTTTCTCTTGCCTGTGGTGCGGTAAACCGGTCTGCCATTTTCCCGTACATTCTTTCTTTCCAAGGCCTGACTGTTTCGTGTTTTATTTGGAGCATTCGCCCGCAGCAGCGCGTGCCATGTGTATAAGGCGACGCGCATTTTCTTCCGGATGGCCGTCGCCAAAAATCGCGTTGCCGGCCACCAGCAAATCAGCTCCAGCTTCCACCACTTGCGCAATGGTCTCGGGTGCGATGCCGCCGTCCACTTCCACACGATACTCCAACCCCAGCTCTGCGCGCACAGCGCATAAATGCCGAATCTTTTCCAGCGAAAACCGGATGAACTCCTGCCCGCCAAAGCCCGGATTCACGCTCATCACCAGGACATGATGCACCATGGGCAGAATATCGATCAGCAAATTTACCCGCGTCGCCGGATTGATGACCACCGCAGGCTTCATCCCGTGCTGCTCAATCAGTTCCAGCGACCGATGCAGGTGTCGACAGGCTTCATAATGCACGCTTACCCAATTCGCTCCCGCTTCCGCCAGCGCGGGAATAAACTCGTCCGGATTCTCAATCATCAGATGGCAATCGATCGGCAATTTCGTCACTTTGCGCAACGACGCAACCACCGGCGGCCCCATCGTAATGTTAGGCACGAAATGGCCATCCATCACATCCACATGGATGACAGTTCCGCCGCCTCGCTCAGCGGCCTGAATCTGCTCGGCCAGATGGGCAAAGTCTGCGGAAAGAATTGAGGGTGCCAGTTCCACCACGGTATTTTTAGTCTATCAGCGGCGCGGGGGGTTAGTCAGACGGGCAGGCGGTTTCTCCGCCGGATTCCAGTAGCGTCCACTTTTGGGCGATCGCCAACCCCCGCTCCCGGCATGGCAGTAGAAAATATGTCGCGTGCGGCCCAAAAGGGTCGCCAACCCCACTGCCGGGTACTATGCCCAGGATTGGATAGCGGCGCATGAGGTCATGCGGCAACCAGGTCTGCGACGGCAGGATATCCGCGGGCGTGCCATCCAAAACAATTGCGTCGAATTTCTCTTGATCGACTGCCATGGCAATCTCTGACACAATCGCCTTCGCCACTCCAGGCACATTTGGACGTAATGCATCGTGAAGCGCGGCATTGTCCGGATGCCACTGCTTGCCGGCCATCACACCCTCATACGGATTGGAAGGAAGGAACACGTCGCCGGGAAAAATGCGCAGCCATGCGATCAATTCTTCCTGTGAAGTGACCAGATCGCGGTGTGGCATAAAATCGTGCGGATTGTAGACCCAACTGACAAACGGAATGGCAACTGCAGCCAGCAGAAAGACGCGAGCCGCTTCGCGGGAAGCGAATGCGAACGCAGCATCCAGCCGGCCAAACGAGATTCCAAGAATGACAGCGAGGATTGCATAGGCGGGCATGGGCGTGTTGGCGGTGGCGCCACCGTGCGCCTGCAAAAACCAGCAGAGGCCAAAGAGGGCAGCCGCGGCAAGCAAGTAAAAGCGCGTCCTGTCGTCGGCCAGCGACGGACGCGTCCATACCCACGCCATGCCCGCAACCAGCAGCGCTATCCCGAACGGTGCAATCAACTGCGAAGGCAGATAAAACACCGCCGGACGTAGCCATAGGTCCGCATTTGCATGGGGAACGGTGAAGGCGTAGAACCAGAACCAGCCATCGGTGGCGTGATCCAGCAGCCGGCAACTGACCGCCGTCATCAACAGAAAACTTCCCACTCCAAGCAGCAGCCTGCGAGGACGTTTCCAGTCCAGGCAAAGCATGACCAGCGCAACCGGAAAAATGGTTTGTTTCGCGAGAAATGCCAGTGTCCAAACGATCGCGGCCAACATGGGGTGTAAATGGCGCGTCGACAACAAAGCCAGCAAAAGCAGGAGGATGTACAACGAGTCCAGCCGTCCCAGGTCGAACCACTCGCGCGTCCAGGGATACGCCGCTGCATACAGACCAACACCGGTTAGCGCGGCCAAGTGCCTCCGTTTCTTGCTGCCCGGCGCGTCGAAAACGATCAGCAGGTAGATGATTCCCATCGATGCGCACGTGCTGAGCAAAGAAACCAGTCGCAGCACCAGAAACCGCGGCCCAAGCAACCGGACGGCCCACCCCGACACGAAATAGTAGGCTGGCGCATACATATAGGGAATGAAGGTAAAGTTTGGCCGCACGTAAATCGGCAGACCATGCGCGACACGCTCCGCCGCCAACAGCATGGAGCCTTCCAGTTGCTCTAACGGAAATGCATAACCAACGCGGCCCAGACTGGCTGCGAGAAACAGCGCAACTGGAAGCAGCGCCGTCAGCGCAAGCAGCGCTTCGAGTCGCGGACGCCAACGCCTCCATGGACTCACAGGAAAAGCTAAGATTGCGGAAGATTCCGGCTGGGAGGGCTTTCGCGTCACACGATGCTACCTTCCCGCAACGGCGAACGGACCGGGCTATTTGCTGGCATGGTCATACTTGTCTCTTGTCTAACCATAAAAGCTCGTCCCGGACTTTGATATAGCCGTGCCACGGAGTTCCGCACAGTCATACCAGTCCGCGCGTTCCGTGCCGATCACGGCCGTCTTCCCGTCGGGCGAGAGAGCCAGCCCACGAATCCCGACGAAGCTGAAAAACTCGTCCAGAGTAATAGGCGGCTTGTCAGCAGGGCTCGCGGACCACGCCAGCGGCGAGCATACGATGGCAGCCAACACAAAGAGTAGGAGCGATTGGAGAGAAGCGGAAGAAGACGCTCGGCGGCCATTCATAGAGTGGAAAAAATCGTATCATAAGTCGCGTTCGTTGCCGGAAGACTACGATACACCAGCATCCACCGCGACTTCCGAGGTGTCTTTTTGTCCGCAAAATACGCGAGAAATGCCGCGCAAAATTCGCGATAGGGGAAATGGTCGCTCTTCCGCCGATTCCACGGCAGTTGTCTCGTCGCGGAAGAAAATTTCTCCCACCCGGCGATGCGCCGGTCGATAGTACCAGCGCGCCAGCAACGACAAGTGCTCGCTCAACTGCACTGGCGAGAATTTTTCCGAACTCGCCTGCGATTCCAGTTCATCCAGAACTACCTGCAGTCGTTGCTCCAGCTGCCCTCGGGCGACTTTCGTCCCAGTAGCTTGCACGCCTGAATCTGCACCATGCGTCGCTGGCGGAGCTTCCAGCGGCGTCGGTTCCAGCAGCGTCGGATGCGCAAACAGCGAGGTCGAGCCAGCACGCTCGTTGGGGTGGCGCATGCCCTCCACCGAATACAAGCCAGGCCCAAGGATTCTGCCGCCGCGAACCAGATAAATCGCGACATGCGTGGCTTCTGTGCGAATCGCGCGGTTCGACATCTTCTCCGGACTCCCGGCTGGCGCAGATATAGCTTGCACAATCGCTGGCTGAACGATGACCGCATCGAGGCTTGCCAGGGGATGCACCAGCGGCGCTGCCTGCTGTGCGACTGTCTTCATC
>JAJZDO010000373.1 GCA_021805955.1 Acidobacteriota bacterium | reverse complement strand
GGTTCCCGCGTTGTCGGTAAATTGGGGATCGTGGGATGTCCTGCGTCTGGTCCCAGCCGCGGAACAGCAGCGCCTAGCGGAGGCAGGACTGATGCCGATGCCTTCTGCAGATGCCCTCAGTCTGTTCCCGGATTTGATTGCGTCTCCGCACGCACAAGTGACGATTGCGCACATCGACTGGAATGTATTTAAGCCGATCTTTGAAGCGCAAAGATTCAGACCCATGCTGGCTCATTTTGGCCAGGGATCGATGCAGCCGGCAGAGGACAAGCTCCTGTCAGTCTCTCGCGCAGCGATGCTGGACGATCTGATACAAAGGCCGCCGGAGGGCCGCCGGGAATCCATTGCAGCCTTTGTGCAGGAGCAAGCCGCCCAGGTGCTGGGTTTTCGTCGCGGCGAAGCGCCGCCCACCGACATTCCACTAACGGACCTTGGCCTGGACTCTTTGATGGCAGTCGATCTAAAGAATCGTCTGCAGGCCGGCCTCGGACAGAATCTGTCACCCACCGTCGTGTTCGATTATCCCAGTATCTCGGACATGGTTGGATTATTGGATACCATGCTATGGACCGCTCACGGCGCGGGCGAGTCAGAAGTTCTGACATCGCAGAAGGACGAAATTCGCATATGAGATCGATCATCGAATTGTTCGGTCATCTTCGTTCGGTCAATGTCAGTCTGTCGCTCGATGGCGATGCGCTGAAGTGCAGCGCTCCACAGGGTGTCCTGACCGCAGACCTGCGGCAGGAACTTGCCGACCGCAAGCCGGAGATCGTTGCCTTTCTGCGCAGTTCACAGAACGCTCGCCGTAACCTGGAACAGGGAATCCCCAGAGTCGACCGTTCCCGCCCGCTTCCACTGTCCTTTGCGCAGCAACGTCTATGGTTCTTAAGCCAGTTGGATTCGGACAGCGCCGTGAACAACATCGGCATCGCGCTGCGCATGAAAGGAAATCTGAATGTCTCCGCGGTGGAACGGGCACTCGCGGAAATTGTCGGTCGCCATGAAGATCTCAGGACCAGCTTTGTCCGGGTCAATGGCGTTCCTCACGCCGTCATTGGAGATGGTAAGAACTGGGCGTTGCAGGTGATGGATGCGAAGCATCTTGTGGATGGCGGAGTCGACTCCGAGCTGCATCGGCACGCTAGTCGGCTTACATTTCAGCCTTTTGATATGAGCCGTGGCCCGCTTTTTTGCGCGCACTTACTGACCATCGCCCCCGACGATCATGTATTGGCGCTCACCATGCACCACATTGTCTCCGACGGGTGGTCCATTGGAGTGCTGGTGCGGGAGTTCTCTGAACTCTATTCCGCCTACGCCGAGGGTCGTCAACCTTCTCTTCCGCCGCTCGCTATTCAATATGTCGACTTCGCCGCATGGCAGCGGGCATGGCTGGAATCCGGAGAATTGGATCGCCAGCTGCCTTACTGGAAGAAGCAATTGGCCGGGGCTCCTCCAGTGGTCGGCTTCCCACCCGATCATCGTCGCCATGGGGTGAACATGTTTCGTGGATGCCGATCGAGTCTCCAAATCCCCTCCTCGCTCGCCACCGAACTGGAGCAGCTTAGCCAGCGCCATGGTGTCACCTTATTTATGACCCTTCTGGCTGCGTTCAACTTGCTTCTGGCACGCTATAGCGGACAGGAGGATATTGTTGTCGGTTCGCCTTCTGCCAACCGCAACCGTGCCGAACTGCATCCGCTCATTGGATTTTTTGTCAATAATCTTGTTCTGCGAACCGACCTGAGCGGCAACCCTACGTTTGCGGAACTGCTGGGCCGCGTTCGCGAAGTGACCTTGGGCGCCTATGAACATCAGGATGTCCCCTTTGACACTTTGGTCCATGCTATGCACTCGGATCGGTCGCTCGAGCATTCTCCCTTGTTTCAGGTGATGTTCATTCTGCAGAATTTTCCCCTAGAAGACCTTGATCTTGCAGGCTTGAAAACGACTACGCTGGAACCCGAAGTGGAAAACGCGCGCTTCGATCTGACCGTCGAGGTATTTCCGCGTCATGGCGAGTTGTGCGCCTACTTCGATTACAACGCAGATCTATATGAGACGGAAACCATCGCCCGCATTCAGCAGCACTATCTCGCTCTATTGCGTGCCGTCTGCGCGGATCCCCTTCAAAAGATTGCTTCGATCCCGCTACTTTCCGCATCCGAACGGCAACAGTTGCTGGTGGACTGGAACCGGACCGAGGCGGAGATTCCAGCGATCTGTTTCCATCAGCGGTTTGAGATGCATGCCCGAGCGACTCCGGACCGCCTTGCCGTCATGGCCGACGGGAACTCACTCACCTATGGGGAGTTGGAGCAACGCGCCAATTGCATCGCGGCAGAGTTGCGAGTCCGAGGCGCAGGTCCAGAGACCCTGGTGGCTCTCTGCATAGCGCGTTCTACAGATTTGGTGGCAGCGTTGCTGGCAGTTGCGAAATCGGGGGCAGCCTATGTGCCTCTGGATCCGGGGTATCCCGCAGGCCGCATCCTGAATATCTTTGAAGACGCCAGGCCGCTCGCCGTTTTGACGACCTCAGACTTGTTGCCCACATTGCCTGCTTCAGGGGATAGTTCGTCCTTCGAAGTCATTTGCCTCGACAAACTCCAGGAGAACGCGGTGACCGCATCGCGCCCTGAGCAGAATGCGCAGCCGATGGCTCTGGCACATCCGGACAATCTTGCCTATGTGATCTTTACCTCCGGCTCCACGGGCAGACCCAAGGGCGTGCAAATCACACACCGTGCCCTGGTCAATTTTCTTGAAGGCATGTGCCGCGAACCCGGCTTCGACGTAAACGACGTATTGCTGGCCGTGACGACTGTGTCCTTCGATATTGCCGCTTTGGAACTGCTGCTGCCTCTCTATGTTGGCGCGACTGTATGTATTGCTCTGGAACCGGGAAATCCGGCTCGCTTACTCGCCGATTTCGAGCGGTATCGCCCTACCGTTATGCAGGCCACACCTGCGACGTGGAAACTGCTGATTGCCGCTGGATGGAGAGGCGATCCCAATTTGAAGGTCCTGTGCGGCGGCGAAGCGCTCGACATCGACCTGGCGCGATCCTTGCTCGTTCGTTCTCAATCTTTGTGGAACATGTATGGGCCCACAGAGACTACCATCTGGTCGGCTGTCCTGCCTATCGATCAAGTAGGATTGACAGCTATTCCGGTGGGCCGACCTATACAAAACACATCCTTCTATGTTTTCGACACGCTAGGCGAACCGACGCCATTCGGCGTGGCCGGTGAACTCTGGATTGGCGGTGAAGGGCTGTCCCGCGGATACCTGAACCGTCCCGACCTGACCGCCGACCGATTCATGTTGAAGTCGTTTCCGGAACTAACGCAAACGAGTCCTGGTGTGCGACTGTACCGCACTGGGGACCTGGTTCGATATCGCAGAGACGGTACGCTGGATTTTCTTGGCCGCATGGACCATCAGGTGAAGCTCCGAGGATTTCGCATCGAACTGGGAGAAATTGAGAGTGTGCTTCGCAATTTCCCCGGCGTGGTCGATACCGTTATGTTGTTGCGAGAAAGCAAGGATGACAAACGTCTGGTTGCGTATCTTGTCTTTTCCGGGGACACAGCCCCTGCGGTCACGAGCCTTAGGGATCATTTGCGGGCGACGCTTCCGGAATATATGATTCCAGCCGCTTTCGTGTTTCTGCAGGAGCTTCCCCGGCTGCCTAATGGAAAACTGGACAGGAGTGCGTTGCTGGCGCCGGAGCAGTATTCCGATGCAGATAGCTTGAATTTTGTTCCTGCGGCAACTTCCTTGCAACAGGCCATCTCTGCCGCATTTTGCAGCGTGCTGGAAGTCGAGCAGGTGGGGGCAGACCAGAATTTCTTCGATCTTGGGGCACACTCACTGCAGATCGTGCGGGTGCATGAGGAACTAAATCAACGTATCGCTGCCAAGATTCCGCTCATCAGTTTTTTCCAGTATCCAACCATTCGAACGCTGGCCGGCTTCATCGAGCAACAAAGTCACGATGGAGCTTACGGAGCGACCAACGAACCGATGAATCGTAAGGTGCGAGTGATATGAACGAATTTGCTGCTGAACTTCGCCCGAACGGAATCGCAGTTGTCGGTCTGGCAGGACGGTTTCCAGGTGCGCCTACAGTAAGGGATTTCTGGCGAAATCTGACGGAAGGCGTAGAGTCGATTCGATTCGCCTCCCCTGCGGAGTTATCGGCCGCTGGAGTCGATTCCGCGCTGATCGCCCACCCCGACTACGTGCCTGCCAGCGGAGCCCTCCATCAGCCGGAATATTTTGATGCTTCCTTCTTCGGCTTCAGCGCACGCGAGGCCGAGATTATCGATCCCCAACAACGGATATTTCTTGAGTGTGCGTGGGAGGCCCTCGAGGATGCCGCCTGCGACGCAAGTTCATATGCCGGCGCCATCGGGGTTTTTGCCGGCGCGGGAATGAATACATACGCCCTCCTAAATCTGTTCCATGACCCGGAAATTGTAGAGTCCGTGGGTCCGTATCAGATCATGCTGGGCAATGAAAAGGATTTTCTCTGCAGTCGCGTGGCGTACAAGCTGAATTTACGAGGTCCGGCCATCGGAGTGCAGACCGCCTGCTCCACCTCCCTGGTTGCGGTGCAGATGGCGTTTGAAAGTTTGCTTCGACACGAGTGCGACATGGCTCTTGCCGGAGGTGTTTCCATTGCGATTCCACAGCCGCCTGGCTATCTCCATGTTCCCGGCATGATTCATTCTCGCGACGGGCACTGCCGCGCTTTCGATGCGGCTGCGTCCGGTACCGTACCCGCTTCTGGAGCTGGCGTCGCCGTATTGAAACGTCTCCAGGATGCGATTGCAGACGGCGATCATATTTATGCCGTGATTCAAGGCGCCGCAGTCGACAATGACGGTTCGGCGAAAGCCGGCTACTCCGCACCCAGCGTAGAGGGTCAGATCGCCGTCGTTCGGAAATCGATGCAGATGGCACACTTCGATCCTGCAACCGTTGGATATATCGAAGCGCATGGTACCGGCACCGAGGTGGGCGACCCGATCGAAATCTCAGCTCTCTCCCAGGTGTTCGGATCGGCGGCACAGCCTCGCTCCTGCGTCCTGGGTTCCGTCAAGACGAATATCGGCCATCTCGATACTGCGGCCGGCATCGCTGCTTTCATCAAAGCTGTGTTGTCTGTGCAGCATCGCATGATTCCTCCCACGCTCCATTTCTCAAAACCCAATCCTCTTATCGATCTGGAGAAGACACCGTTCACAGTGAGCGCATCTCTGCTTCCCTATGACAGGCCCGGGCCTTTTCGCGCCGGAGTCAGTTCCTTCGGCATCGGCGGTACCAATGCCCATGTGTCTATCGAAGAGGCACCCTCGGCCGAGTCCGATCTGTCCCTTCCCTGGCAACTGATTGTGCTGTCCGCAAAGACCGGCACGGCTTTGGACGCCCAGGCGGCTCAACTTCTGCGTTACCTGGAAGAGGACCCGGCGGCCAGTCTTGCAGACGTCGCATTCACGCTACAAAAGGGCCGTCAGGCTTTTCTATATCGTCGCGTGCTGGTGGCACGGGATGTTTCCCATCTTCGGACATTGCTCCAATCGCCCTATTCTCTTTCGCCAAGGTCTCAACCTCTCAGTTCCAGCAGCGTGCCGATGGATTCCGCGGGTATTGTTTTTCTTTTTCCAGGTCAAGGCGCGCAATACGTCAATATGGGGATCCATCTCTATCGAACCGCGCCTGTCTTTCGTGACGCGGTGGACACCTGCTGCGAACTTTTGAAAGCGCATGTTGACCGCGACCTGAGGGAGATCCTGTATCCCCCCGCGGGCAAAGAA
>JAJZDO010000690.1 GCA_021805955.1 Acidobacteriota bacterium | reverse complement strand
TATCCTGACATGGGAAAACAGAATGCTCGAGTCGACTTCCCCATAAGAATTGACGCGGACATCGTGGGACAGCACGCTGTTGCGTACGGTGGCGCCGGAGACGATGCAGCCGGCGGAGACGACTGTGTTGATGGCCATGCCGGTGCGTCCGGGCTCGCCGAAGACGAACTTCGCCGGAGGGTATTGGAGAGGCCGGGTCCGCATGGGCCAGCTTTTGTCGTATAAATTGAAGATTGGCGTCACCGATGCAACGTCCATATTGGCATCATAGTAGGCATCGAGGGTCCCAACGTCGCGCCAGTAGAGGGCTTCCTGTTTGTTTTCGTCGACAAAGTTGAACGCGTACATTTTGTACTGGCCAAGCATGGCTGGAAGAATATTGTGACCAAAATCGTGCTGCGAATTCGGGTCTTCCGCATCGCGAATCAACGCCGGCAACAGTACATCGGTATTGAAGAGGTAAATGCCCATGGACGCATCGACCTTGTCCTGATTGAAAGGCGAGCGCAAATTCGTTTGCTGCGGTTTCTCCTGAAAGCCGGTGACTTCACCGGTTTGCGAAACCTCGACTACACCGAACCGGGAAACTTCGGACGGATCGATGGGCAGGGTGGCCAGGGTAACGTCCGCCCCTGAATCCAGATGTTGTTGCGCCATGCGTCCATAGTTCATCTTGTAGATGTGGTCGCCGGAGAGAATCAACACGCGCGCGGGTTGCTCGCTGCCAATTGAGTATATGTTCTGATACACCGCGTCCGCGGTTCCCATGTACCAGTTGGCGCTCACGCGCTGCATTGGCGGCAGGATCTCAATGAATTCGCCCAGTTCGCTGGCGACCACCGAACCCCAGCCTTCGCGAATGTGGCGGTTCAGGGAAAGCGCCTTATATTGCGTCAGAATGTAGACATGGCGCAGATCGGAGTTGATGCAATTCGACAGTGTGATGTCGATGATGCGATAGTTTCCGCCGAAGGGCACAGCAGGTTTGGCGCGGTCGCGAGTAAGTGGATACAGCCGCTCGCCAGCCCCACCTGCCAGTAGAACTCCCAAAGTATCTCTCATTGGGGGCATTGAATTCGACCTCTCTGAACGCCACGACCCTGAATTGTAGTCCAAAACATGTTAGACCGCGATGACCAAAAAATGTTCGATGCTGCGTGGCTATGGCCTCTAGTCTTAGGATGCACAAGCGCCGGACCAGCGATCCCGTGGTGCAACTTTCCTTGAAGAAAAATCCGCGTGGATATCTGCCCTGTCGATACGCCACCATGGAACCGTTCTAGCCCGCAGCCTCGGCGTTGTCGGCCTCTTCGGTGATCCGAATCCTCAAGGTGCGCAAGAAGTTCACATCCTGCGCGGTGAATGGGCCGGATTCTGCGGTGGTCACTATTTCCGATTTTTCGGCAGGGCCTTTTGCCGCCTCATTCAGCCCGATGGTCGCCTCCAGCATCAGCATCACCTCAAAACCTTCGGCACGGATATTGCGCACCACTCCGGCGATTTGATCGGATTCGGCAACGGTTTCGTGGATGGCTTCGCCCAGTTGCTCAATGAGATTGCGTATCTTGCGATTCAAATTCAGCCTCCCCGCGCCAGGATGCTCGCGTTTTTCTTACCATACGTCTCTTTCCAAAAGAGGGCAACGAAGTTCGATTCCGCTGCTACACTTTTTCTGTGTGGACAACGTTCGTCTAGGTCGAAGGCTGGGGATCGGCACTCGCTTGGCCGCGAAGGTTTTGCGTGAGCAGGCGGCAAAGGCGACTTCCACGGATGGCGTGCGGCCGTCCATCCCTGCCGAAGAGCGACGGCCCGAGGAAAGACGAATTCCTGCTCCTGGCGCGGCACGTCCCGCAGCCAGACGCACCCCTGTGCCAAGCAGCGTTGTGCGCCAGGCGGCCCGAGGCGGTCGCGGCTTTGGCAGGGCATTCTGGGGACCATTTGCTCGCGCTGGACGAGCGCTCTGGCATGAGGTGACGGGAGTTTTCTTTGCCCTGTTTGCAGTTTTCTTCCTCCAGGAACTTTGGCGCTTGCGAGATGCCTGGAGATCGGGACCGGAACATCGCCACTTTGAGATCGATCTGGTGATGGCAATCTTGTTTCTCTATTTTTCCGTCAGCGCGTTCGTCCATTCACGTCGCACGCCGCGCTAGGTTTTCCGACTGCAGTAGCAAGGTCGTTGCGCCATGCCAAGCCACCCCGCGTCACGAGATGAAAGCCACAGATTGGATGCATCCCCAGATTCGAGCTTTCCGATCGAGCCTAGGTATGGCCCGTCGGAGCCTGCCCCAGGGAATCCATCCCAGAATGGCACAGTGGCAACCAACGAGAAAATCGGATACCCCGGCGAATATCCCTATACTCGCGGCATTCAACCCACCATGTACCGCGGGCGACTGTGGACCATGCGCCAGTATGCCGGCATGGGCGACGCGGAAGAGAGCAATCGCCGTTACAAATTTCTACTGGCCAGCGGAACAGCAGGATTGTCTGTTGCCTTTGACTTGCCGACGCAGATTGGCTACGACTCCGATGACCCCATGTCGATCGGAGAGGTGGGCAAGGTCGGAGTCGCCATCGACTCCATTGAGGACATGGAGAGGCTGTTCGCCGATATTCCGCTGGATAAAATCTCCACGTCGATGACGATCAACTCGACCGCCAGCATACTTCTCGCGCTCTATATTGCAGTGGCGCGTCGGAACGGACTGGACACGAAACAACTCTCTGGCACCGTGCAGAACGACATTCTGAAGGAATACATCGCCCGGGGGACCTACATTTACCCCGTGGCGCACGCCATGCGCATCATCACCGACATGTTTGCGTGGACCCACGACCACGTACCGGAGTGGAATACGATTTCCATTTCCGGCTATCACATGCGGGAGGCCGGTTCGACCGCGGTACAGGAAGTGGCCTTCACCCTGGCGAATGGAAAGACCTACGTACGGGCAGCCATGGACGCGGGTCTCGATGTTGACGTGTTTGCTCCCAGGCTGTCGTTTTTCTTCAATGCGCACAGCAATTTTCTGGAAGAGGTTGCGAAGTTCCGCGCGGCACGGCGGATGTGGGCACGCATCATGCGGGAAGAATTTGGCGCGAAGAATCCCCGCGCATGGATGCTGCGCTTCCACGCGCAAACGGCGGGTTCCACGCTGACGGCGCAACAACCGGAGAACAACATTGTGCGCACGGCGGTCGAGGCGATGGCCGCGGTGCTGGGCGGAACTCAGTCGCTGCATACCAACGGCTACGACGAAGCGCTGGCGCTGCCCACGGAACAGGCTGCTCGTACAGCGCTGCGCACACAGCAGATTCTGGCATACGAATCCGGTGTGGCCCAGACCATCGACCCGTTCGCCGGATCGTATTGCATTGAAGCGATGACGGATGAAATTGAGAACCGCGCGATGGAATACCTGAGCAAAATCGCAGCCATGGGTGGGATGCTCCGTGCCATCGAGCGCGGCTACGTGCAGCAGGAAATCCAGAATGCCGCCTATGAATTTCAGCAGGCCGTCGATAACGGAGCTGCCATTATTGTGGGGGTCAACCGCTTCACACAGGAAAATGCCCCCCCGATTCCACTGCAGCACATGGATGAATCTCTGGAACGCAAACAGGTGGAGCGACTGCGCGCCATGCGTACCCGCCGCGAACCCGCCCGGTGGCAGGCCTCCATCCGTGGAGTTATAGAAGCAGCGCGCGGTGGTATGAATCTGATGCCCGCGATACTGGAAGCCGTGGAAAGCTATGCAACAGTCGGCGAAATCGCAGGAACTCTGCGAGATGTCTTCGGCGAATATCAAGAAACAGTTGTCATCTGAGTAGGAATCAAGACTGCCCTGCGCGGCGCCGCAATGGGTGGGAAGACGCATCCAAGTGAGGCAGGCATGAGAATGAATAAAAGTTCCGTCATGTCGCCTGAGCGCAGAAGAAGCTGTTTCCCTGCTTTGGTGGCCGGAATCCTGTTGGGCGTCGTCGGCTTTGCCATCTTTGCGCGCAAGGCAAAGACGGGCGTGTGGGACCATCTGGCTGCGATCGTGACGGGCAGAAGCCTGACCATCGATACCTCGCAGCTTACTGTGGCGAATAAGATCCAGCGTTTGCAGCGGCTGGAAACGGTCACGTACTCGCTCGACAAGATCGTTGAAGGCGAGCGGCAAAGTCCAATCCTGCCAAATTTTTTGGTGGGAGATAAATTGCTGCTGGTCGTACATGGCGAAGTCATCGCCGGAGTCGACCTGGGCCAATTGAAAACAGATGATATCCAAGTCCACGCCCGGTCTGTTCAAGTGCATTTGCCGTCGCCGCAGATTTTTGTCACCGCACTCGACAACTCGAAAACGCGGGTCTATTCGCGCACCACGGGTTTGCTGGTTCCGGAAGATCCCAACCTTGAAAGCGAAGTCCGCGCCAAGGCGCAGGAGCAGATCCAGCAGGCTGCACTCGCCGACGGCATCCTGGCAACGGCCAGCAAGAATGCTCAAGCCACAGTGATGTCGATGCTGCTCGGTTTAGGCTTTGAACACGTAACTTTCGATTAGAGCGGATTTTCTATCGGCGATATCGGATGTAGACGGTCCGCGCTCGGATCGGGAGGCTTGTTTTGCTACAGTCAATCTAGCGATGGATACACGGATCGTTCCCTTGGTAATTCGCCTGTTCGATTTTTTTACGATCACCTTCAGCGCATTATTCCCTCTTATCAACCCCTTGGGATCGGCGATGTTGTTTCTCGGGCTTGCGGGTCCTGCGGACGAGGTAGTGTACAAACATCTGGCTCGGAGGATCGCACTGTTTACGGTGCTGTTCCTTATAGTAGTCGATCTGGCGGGTGCGCTGCTTCTCACGTTTTTCGGCATTTCTCTTCCCGTCGTCCAGGTTGCAGGCGGACTGGTGCTTGCCTCCATGGGTTGGAAGCTCTTGAACGAACCGGATGTGCCAGCGCCCAATCCAGGTCAGGCAACGGAACTGTCCAGTTCCTTGCAGGCCCTCGACTCCAAAGTGTTCTATCCCTTCACCTTTCCACTGACAGCCGGTCCAGGGACGGTGGTGGTTACTCTGACTTTGGCTGCACATGCAGAGCAGCCAGCGATGATCGACAGCATTTTCAGTCAATTAGGGTTCTTCCTGGCGATTGTAGCTTTGTGTGTTCTGGTCTATTTCGCCTACGGATACGCGCCGGCACTGGCCCGGAAGGTCTCTCAGCAGACAATCCACGGAATTCTCCGGATTATCTCGTTCATTCTGCTTGCCATCGGCGTGCAGATCTTT
This sequence comes from Acidobacteriota bacterium, assembly GCA_021805955.1. The sequence continues at coordinate 561 of JAJZDO010000690.1, read as the reverse complement.
TGGCGGGGGGCGGCGACATTGCTACAGCAAGCACTTCACATCCATCATTAGCCATCGCGGCCCAATACTCCTTATTTTGCTTTGATTCGCGGGAGAAGTCCGCTTCCGCCTACGCATGGGAACTCCCTTCGCAAAGTAGTTGTCTCCCTGATCCGTGGATAACATTGCGTTCAGGTTGATGCGATGTCCAGAAAGCCGCGTGGAGTGGCAGGATGCGGGGTAAATGAGAAGTGTCTGGCATCGTTTTTCCTGCACCTTTGAGGTGCGAGGAACGGTTACGATGTGGACATGAATCCGCCCCGGAAGCCTTCGCCGACTGAATCTCCGCTGTTGTTTGAGATTGACGATGAGCCGCTGCAAGAAACCCTGACCGCCCGGGGCGGCGTGCCGCTGGTGGTGCAGGCGTTTCGTTCTCTGGGCGTGCCACCTAGAGATCTTGAAGTAAGGAACTTGTGGTAAATGTGTCAAGTTTTAAGCCGCCAGTTTTGCCTTGTCGGCCCAGACTTTGATTTCCAGTTCAAGTTTATCGAAACAGCGTCGGAGAGCTGCGTTGGGAGTGGG
>JAJZDO010000315.1 GCA_021805955.1 Acidobacteriota bacterium | reverse complement strand
AAGGCTGCATCGAAATATATCCTGCGTCACCCGCCAAATAGGAGATGGGGAAATCCTTGATAAGCTCGCCCATCCTTGCATCTTCGTCGGCTAAACCGAAGTCGGCGCGTGCGATCATTGCGTCCAAGCTCACTCGTTGGGCCATGTCCTACCTCAGGGTAGCGTAATAATAATAGCTCACCCTGCCGATTGAGTAGTTTGTTATTTTGTGATGGATGACTTTCCAGATTTAAGAAGCCTATGAGACCTCAAAAGAGATGCGTAATGATAAGCTGCTTCTCGTCAGCAATGCATCGGCATAGATGCATAATCGCGAAGGCAGTTATCCACGCAGAATCTCTGGCTTGGACGTGGAGACGCTGGCGGTTACGAAAGACCATTGTGGGACTGTCAAGTTACCGAAGTGTTTTGACTCTGGCGCAGCCGACACCAATCATTGAGGAATAAGTTGCAATCACTTCGCGGTGTTGGATGTACTCACTTCCCAGGCGCCTGGTTTGCTGCCTTGCGCTTTTTCTGCCGATGGTCCTCGACGCGCAGACGCCTTCGCCGCAGCCTGCGACGAAAACGATGCCGTTCGCACTGCGTGGCAACTACGGTCAGCGGCGAGCCCAATCCTTCTTATTGCCTAGGCTCGTGCGCGGGAAATCGGCAGCCGCGCTGCGTCTCCGCGGAATGCGGCAGCGGCTGGCCATGCCGCAGTTGCAATCGAGCGACCAACCATGGCAACCGGTCGGACCGGGCCAGATTGTTACGTCCCAATTTGGCGATGTGACGGGACGCATCACGTCCATCGCGATCGCCCCGTGGGACGCCTCCGGCAACACGGTCTACCTTGGATCGACGGGCGGCGGGGTCTGGAAGTCGACCAATGCGGCGTCCAGCGACCCAACGACGGTGACATGGCAGCCGCTCACGGACGATCCTCCGGCATATTCCGGCATCAATATCACGTCTCTTAGCATCGGCGCAGTCAGCGTGCAGCCCGGCTCCACTCCCGATGGCGTGGTGCTGGCCGGTAGCGGCGATCCGAACGATGTGCTGGATTCCTATTATGGAGCGGGGATCCTGCGTTCCGGCGACGGCGGAAATACATGGAGCCTGATCACGCAGAGTAGCGATGCATTTTCCGGTGGCATCACGAATTACAGTTTCGTGGGAGATGCGTTCTCTGGCTTTGCCTGGAGTGCGGCCAACACCAACCTGGTAGTCGCGGCCGTGACGGATTCCTACGACGGATTCATTAACAATATCAACAACAGCACCTTCAATAGCGGCGCGAGCAACGTAGCGGAAGCAGGCCTGTACTACTCCACCGACGCGGGGCAGACCTGGCATCTTTCTACAATTGAAGATGGGCCGAATCAGGTGATCCAGTCCTCCCAAACCACGCTGCCAGGCGTGTTCCCAGGAGTTCCGGCAACTGCCGTGGTGTGGAATCCAGTCCGCAATATGTTTTATGCGGCGCTGGAATTTCATGGATACTACCAGTCCCCCGATGGAGCGACATGGACACGCATGGCGAACCAGCCCGGCACCGGGTTGAGCACTGAAAATTGTCCGGCAAATCCAGGCACCAACGGAAGCAATTCCTGCGCAATCTTTCGCGGAGTGCTGGCCGTGCAACCGGTCACGGGAGATATGTTCTCGCTGACAGTTGGCACAAACACTCTTGGCTTGAACAACGTGGATGAAGGTTTGTGGCGAGATGTGTGCAATGCAGGTGCAAATGGGTGCGCGAATCCAACTGTGCAGTTTGGAACGCAGATTTCCACCACCGCGCTGGATGCTGCAAACGGAACGATTCCCGACGGCACTTACAACTTGACCCTGGCCGCTGTTCCCAACGGGACCGACACGCTGCTGTTTGCGGGAACGCAGGATATATTTCGATGCAGCCTTGCAGCGGGTTGCGCATGGCGAAACACGACGAACACGACAACATGTGTTTCGGGTCGAGTAGCCCCAGCGCAACATGCGGTAGCATTCTTGGGTTCGCCGGCCGGGCAGACGCTACCGCTGTTGTATTTTGGCAACGACGGTGGCGTGTGGCGCTCAACGGATGGAGTGAACCAGACTGGGGCTACGTGTTTCGCAGGCGATGCCGGGCATTTTCAAAACCTGAATGTAGGACTGGGCTCGCTGGCGGAAGTGGCTGGACTCGCCAATAGCCAGACTGATGCCAATGTGGTGCTGGCGGGGTTTGGAGTGAATGGCAGCGCGGCGATGACCAATAGCGGCCAAAACGCATGGCCGCAACTTTTGAGCGGCGAAGGAGGGCTGACAGCCATTGACCCAGCCAATCCAGACAACTGGTTTGGAACCCTGGGCCCATATGTTGCCATCGGGCAGTGTATTCAGGGCGTAAACTGCACGGCCTCGGATTTTGCATCCACGATTGGAGCCACGGAAACCAGCCGCGACCAGGCTCTCCTTATTGCACCCTATATATTGGACCCGAGTGACAGCGCAAATATGATTGTTGGGACTTGCCGTGTATGGCGCGGTCCGGCGACTGGAGGCACTGCATGGAGCACTGCCAATGCGATCAGTCCGATGCTGGATGGGGTCGCGGAACCGAACTGCAACGGCAATGGATTGGTGCGTTCCTTGGCTGCGGGTGGGTCAAATGTGCAGCCCGGTACGGGTGCAGAAAATAGCGGCTCGAAAGTGATTTACGCAGGGATGGCAGGGCTGCTGGATGGCGGTGGCGCCATTGTAGGCGGCCATCTGTTCTCCACGCAGACCGCCAACCTTGCCAACGGAACAAGTAAGTGGACCGATCTGGCGCTTTCACCCGTCGCCAACGAACAACTTTACAATGGGATCTTTAATCCCTACTTCTTCGACGTATCGTCGTTGTACGTGGATCCCCACGATGCCACCGGTAACACAATTTATGCGACGATTCAGGGTTTTGGAGTTCCTCATCTTTATCTATCGACGGACGGCGGCGCGGACTGGAACAACATCTCAAAAAACCTTCCCGACCTTCCCCTGAACGATGTCTCGGTGGATCCAAACGATGCGAGTGTGGTCTATGTTGCATCCGACGGCGGTGTGTTCGTAACGCAGAATGTCGCCAACTGTGAATTAAGCGGAGGACAGTGCTGGAATATTTTGGGCACCGGTCTACCCATGGCCCCTGCGGTGGCACTTGCAACGACGCTTGCAGGCGGTGGTTTGCTTCGAGTGGGCACGTATGGACGGGGGATATGGCAGGTTCCGTTGCTGGGTGGCGTGCCCCAAACTACGATGACACTAACTCCTGCAACGCTTACCTTTGGCGGGCAACCAGTGCAGACCTCCAGCAGCCCTCAGACTGTGACAGGGACTAACACCGGAAGCACAAATCTTACGGTGAGCAATATTTCGATTGCGGGAGACTTTCTTGAAACTGACAATTGCAACAACACGATTGCAGCGAACGGAACCTGTCAGATCTTCGTGACCTTCAATCCTTCAGTCTCCGGAACGCGGACCGGAACATTGACGGTGTCCGGAAACATCGCGGGTGGTCAGAAGATTGTGAACCTTACTGGCTCTGGCACCACGCAGTCTGCCCTTGTTTTTCTACCGAATAGCGTGAATTTTGGCGACCTCCAGGTGGCAACGATCTCCCCAGCGCAAGAGGTCACTATTTCAAATACCAGCACAGCCTCGATTGCGCTCACATCAGAAACTGCGACTGGACCGTTTGCAATCCAAACAAATACCTGCTCCTCCACCCTGGCTGCAAATACTGCGTGTACGCTCGCCGTCGTTTTTCAACCCACGGTGGTTGGACCTGCCAGCGGGATGCTAACAGTGATAACCGGCCAAGGTACCGAATCGATCGGCCTGAATGGCAATGGAGAAAGCCCAGCGACGGACACGGTGTCGCCAAGCTCGCTGACATTCCCTGCAACGGCTGAAAATACAATCAGCGCGCAGCAGTCCATCACGTTGACGAATTCCGGTGGAGTCCCGTTGACGGGCATCCAAGTGCAGACGACTGGCGATTTTGAAGCTGTCAATGGATGCCTCGCCTCGCTGAACGCGCAGTCTACATGCACGCTGACGGTGTGGTATACCCCACGTGCCATAGGCTCGGAGACCGGCAGCATTACGATAACGGACAGCCTCCGCAGCCAGGCAATACCGCTGAGCGGGACTGGGACGGCACCTGCAACGGACACCTTGTCGGCCACATCGCTCGCTTTCCCGGCGACCCCGGTCGGACAGAGCGCAACAGCACAAACGGTGACGCTGACGAATTCCGGTAGCGCATCCTTGACGCAACTCAGCATTCATTCAGCAGGCGCAGGATTCGGCGAAAGCAATAATTGTGGCGGTTCGCTCGCGGCCCAATCCGCATGCACCATCATCGTTACCTTTCAAGCCTCGTCCGTAGGAAATGCAACTGGACAGATCGATGTGTCCGATGCTGCTCGGTCCCAGGTTATTTCCCTGACTGCTTCTGGAGTCATCGCAACGGGCGATAATCTTTTTCCGCTATCGCTCGACTTTGGCGGTCAGATCATAGCCACCACCAGTGCGCCCCAGACCGTCACGCTCAACAACAGTACTCAGACAACACTGTCCGGAATCCACATACAGTCCACCAACCCAGACTTCATGTTTACCACCAATTGTGGAGCCACCCTGGTGGCGGGAGGATCCTGCGCGATTCAAGCCGAATTTGCGCCCAATGCAAGCGGAGCCGATAGCGGAACAATCACCGTCGTCGATTCAGACGGGACGCAACAGGTCGCGCTCACTGGAATTGGATATTTGCCCAATATAACCATGACTCCGGGAACCTTAGATTTCGGAGTCACAGGTCTTCAGGTTTCTTCGCCGGTGCAATCTCTTATGTTGAGCAATGGAAGCACGGGAACGTTGGCAGGATTATCGATTGCGATGAGTGGCCCGTTTCTGCAAACCAACAATTGCGGAACGAGCCTAGGGCCGGGAGGAACCTGCACTGTCTCGCTAACATTTTCGCCAACCGCGACAGGCCGTCAGAACGGGACGGCGACAATCGCCAGCGGTGATGGGGCCCCGATGACTGCGCAGTTAATGGGCACAGGAATTGCCTTTCAATTGGCACCGACCAGTCCAACAAGTGCGACTGTAGGCAGCGGTAATGTGGCCAGTTATTCGTTGGAGCTGACACCCACGAATGGTTCAACCGGAACCGCAGCAATCAGTTGCGTCAACCTTCCACCAAATTCCACCTGCACGGTGACGCCTGCGAATGCTTCATTAACCATGCCTTCGAATATCCAGGTCGCGATTGCGACAGGTGTTGGAATCGCAGCACAAGCAACCCGCACAGGCTTCATGGGATGGTTTCCGTGGCCAGTTGGACTAGTCCTCCTTTTTGCCACCCTCAGCGGAATTCGTCGCGGACGTTTAGCCCTCCGAACATCAATCCGTCGACTGGTGCTCGTTACACTTATAGTGTGTCTAATCGGCGGCATGGAAGCATGCGGAAATGGAGGTGGAGTACTTGGGGCAGGCACTACAACTCCTCTACCAACCAACTCAACGACCCCACCGGGAACATACACCGTCACCGTTTCGGCTGCAGCTGGTGGACTTGACAAGAGTGTGAGTTTGACCGTGCAGGTGCAATAACGCCACCGCAGACGTCTTCAAAAGCACCCACACCAGACACAATGGATACACATGGCTTCTCAGTGTCAGGAAGAGGCGCTTCCATACACAATGAAACATTTAGCCGGGATATCTCACACGGATCGATTTCATCCAACAGCTCGGCGGTCTGATAGGGCAGAAGGGTGGTCGTTCGGTCTCGGAGCAGTCTTCAGTCTGGGTTTGGCGCTTTCTAAGAATATGTTTAAA
>JAJZDO010000432.1 GCA_021805955.1 Acidobacteriota bacterium | reverse complement strand
CGGCGAGACAGAAGAGATTCTGCGGCTGCTGGAGATGCTGAAGCGGATTGGCGATGCATTGATCAGCTTCTGCTGCGAGATGCATTCGACGCTGGCGCTGGCCAGCGATGTGGCGCTGGACTGCTCCGTGGAGCAGGAGGCATGTACGCTGGGGCTGGCGCCGACAGCCTCCACCACGACCATGCTTGCGTTGGGCGATGCGCTGGCGATAGCTGTCTCCGCCCGCAAGGGCTTTCGAGCCGAAGATTTCGCCAACCTGCATCCCGGCGGAAAGCTGGGCAAGCGCCTGATGCGCGTCGAGCAGTTGATGCACTCTGGCGAGGCCGTACCACGCGTCACCCAGAAGACGGCGATGTCGGACGTAATCTACGAAATGTCGAGCAAAGGGCTGGGCATGACGACCGTGGTGGAAGGCGAAAAACTGGTTGGACTGCTCAGCGATGGCGACCTGCGTCGGCTGTTGGAGAGGGAGGGTGCGAGTGCGCTGGCGAAGACAGCGGGCGAAGCCATGCACCCGAATCCGCTGACGATTGCCGCGAACGAGTTTGCGGCTGAAGCCCTGCGTCGCATGGAAGAGCGCAAAATTACATCGCTGGTTGTGGTCGATGACGAGGGCCGTGTGGAAGGCGTGATCCATTTGCACGACTTGTGGGGAACAGAACTGTTCTAAGAGATAGGGAGGAAGCTGCGACAAGCCAATGCGATTCAAAAGACGTTCTGCAAACAAGCGACCCGAAGAGACTGGAGCAGAAACTAGTAGAATGAACAGATTGAACTAGTGAACCCGATAAGGATACCTACCCACCCCATGCATCGCTGGTCGCAACTGTTTCTTCCTACTCTTCGTGAAGCCCCGGCAGACGCCGAAGTCGCCAGTCACAAGTTTCTGGTCCGCGCCGGATACATACGCCAGTTGGGCGCGGGCATCTACTCCTACCTTTTTCTCGGGCAGCGATCAATCAACAAGATTGTCGCGATCGTGCGCGAAGAAATGGACTCGATCGGCCAGGAATTTCTGCTTCCCGCTTTGCTGCCTCGCGAGTTGTGGGAGCAGAGCGGGCGTTGGACCAGCATGGGCGACAACATGTTCCGCCTGAAAGACCGCAAGGGCGCCGACCTGTGCCTGGGCATGACGCACGAAGAAGTGATGACGGAGATCGCGCGGAAAGAATTGCGCAGCTACAAGCATCTGCCGCAAATCTGGTATCAGATCCAGACCAAGTTTCGCGATGAGCCCCGGCCGAAAGCGGGACTGCTGCGCGTGCGACAGTTCCTGATGAAGGACGCATACTCCTTTGATATCGACGCTGCTGGACTCGATGCAAGCTACCAGAAGCACGACGCGGTCTACCGGCGAATTTTTTCCCGCTGCGGACTGAAGTTTGTCGCGGTCGAGGCGGATTCGGGCGCGATGGGCGGTTCCCAGTCGCAGGAGTTCATGGTGTACACCGATGCCGGCGAAGACCTGATCGCCAGTTGCGCGCAGTGCGGATATGCCGCCAACGTAGAAAAAGCGACGTCGCAATTGCCGCCTGCCGAAGACCTTGCGCCGACCGGCGACGGTCAGCCGGACCTAGTGCACACGCCGGGGATGGGTGCGATCGCGGACGTGACCGCATTCATGAAGGTCAGCGCCAGTCAGGACATTAAGTGCGTGGCCTATATGGCGGAAAAACGGGACGCCGCTGATCAGCCGGTGTGGCTGGCGGTAGCCGTCTTTTTGCGTGGCGACCACAATGTAAACGAAACAAAGTTGTTAGGCATTTTGCGCGCCGGACAATTGCGGCCGATGCTGCCTGAAGAACTCGCCATCTACTTCAAGGCACCGGGAGGCTTTCTGGGTCCAGTCGGTTTAACGCAAATTGTTGAGCCGAATTTGTTGCCGGAGCTGCAACGAGCAACCTTTCAGCCCAACCGCACACAGCAATTCTGGGCGGCGGCCAACCGGCTGAAGATGGTAGTGGTGCTGGACGAAGCGTTGGAAGAGCGCAAGAACATGATTTGCGGCGCCAACAAGTTGGACTATCACTTCCGCAATGTGACGCCAAAGCGCGATTTCACCTGGACGGTATCGGCTAGCATCCGCGCGGTGAACGAAGGAGAAGGATGTCCGGCCTGCAATGCGCCGCTGCACGTTGCCAAAGCAGTGGAAGTTGGACATATTTTTAAGCTTGGGTACCGCTATACGGACAGCATGGGGGCGCGCGTGCTCGATCCCAACGGAAAAGAAGTCACTCCCATCATGGGCAGCTACGGCATTGGCATTGAGCGCATCTTAACCGCAAGTGTCGAACAGAGCTTCGACGACAATGGTTTTTCCCTGCCGCCTTCGATTGCGCCGTTTGATGTGGTGGTGACGATCACCAACGTGAGCGATGCTGGTCTAAAAGCCAGCGGCGAAAAGCTGGCGGCAGAATTGAGTTCTGCCGGTCTTGACGTGTTATTGGATGACCGCGAGGAGCGCGCCGGGGTGAAATTCAAAGACGCGGATTTAGTTGGGATTCCCTTCCGGATCAATATAGGGAAAAAAGTCGCGGACGGCATCGTGGAGTTGGTCACGCGGTCCGCGAAGAGCAGCGAGGACATCCCACTTCAGGACGCGGCGAGACTGATCCAGGAGCGTGTGCGGGCCGCCACGCCGGTCGCGCTGGCGTAGGCAACCGAAGCGCGGCAAGGGAGATGGAGCGCCATGGCACGCAGGGCGGCAATACCAGTCGACCGAGCAAGGACAGCCGAGAGGAAACATGGCAGGAACCGAGAGACCTCCGCGACCGACATCGCGGCCCAATCCACCGAGTGGCGCTGGCAGGGTTCGAACCGCAAGCGGAGGTGGCAGTCGCCCACGCACGCGAGCCAGCGGTCGCGGTGGCGGCAAGAAATGGCACTCCGACTGGAGAATCAAGCTGCTGCTGGGGATTGCGGCTTGCATCTTGTTGGTCTGCGCCGTGGGCGGCATCGTTTTTGCTTACTACTATCACGCATACGAGCATGTGGTGGAACAACGACTGCGCCAGCCGCTGTTTGCCAGTACGGCGAAGATCTACGCTGCGCCAGCCGAAGTTCGGCCCGACCAGAAATATAGCGTGCAGGAGATTGCGCAAGACCTGACCCGTGCAGGTTACAGCACTGCGGGCGTTCCCCATCCATCCCAGTTGGGAACATTCTCGCTTACAGAGAGCAGCATTCACATTCAGCCTGGGCCGCAATCGTACCATGCCCCGGATGGAGCTACCGTTTACACGGCGAAGGGTATCGTCAAAGCGATCAAGGGGGACGACGGCGAGCAACTGAGCTCCTACGAACTGGAACCCCAAATGATTACCGGGCTCTCTGACAAAGATCGCGGCAAGCGGCGCCTGGTCACCTACGACGAACTCCCCAAGTATCTTGTTCCCGCAGTCACGTCGATTGAAGACCGGCGATTTTTCGAGCATGGCGCGGTAGATTATGTGCGCGTCTTCGGCGCAGCCATCGCCGATCTACGGTCGCGGCGATATAGCGAAGGCAGCTCGACACTGACCATGCAGGTGGCGCGCCTTTTCTTTCTCTCCCCGGAGAAGCGTTTTAAGCGGAAAATCATTCAGACGGCAATCGCATTTCAGTTGGAGAATCACTACACCAAGAAACAAATCTTTACGATCTATGCCAATGAAATTCCTCTGGGCCAGCGAGGTAGCTTCGCGATTGACGGGTTCGGAGAGGCGGCGCAGGCATATTTCGGCAAGAACATCCGCGACCTGAACCTGCCGGAGTGCGCGTTGCTGGCTGGCATGATCCAGGGTCCGAGTCGCCTGTCGCCTTACAGGTACCCACAACGGGCCATTGCTCGGCGCAACATTGTGCTCGATGCCATGGTGGAGACCCATTCCATCACCCGCCAGCAGGCAAAAGAGGCGAAGGCGGCGCCGCTTAGTTTGACGCCGTTCAGCGTGGATGAACGGGAGGCGCCATTCTTTGTCGACCTGGTACGCAAAAAGCTGATGGAGCGCTACGGGGAACGCGACATTAACGGCGAGGGACTGCACATCTACACGTCTCTCGACCCGGACCTGCAGAGTATCGCCACTGTGGCCGTCGAAAACGGCATGAAACACGTAGACGATCTAGTCCGCAGACGATATGAACGCCACACTCGCCACGGCATCGTAATGACGAATCAGCACATTACATACCCGCAGGTAGCGATGATTGCTTTGAATCCGCATACCGGCCAGGTTCTGGCTCTGGTAGGTGGACAGAATTACGGCTTCAGCCAATTGAACCACGCTGTCGTTCAGCGGCCGACCGGGTCCGTATTCAAGCCATTTGTCTATGCCACAGCCTTCAACAGTAGCCTGACGGGAGTTGCTCTGCCAGGCCAGCAGGGTGTCTTTACAGCGGTGACCATGTTGAACGATGCCGACACGACCTTCGATTTTGATAACGGCAACGTGCAGTACTCGCCGCACAACTATAAACATGAACAGATGGGCATGATTACGGCGCGCACCGCGCTGATGCTGTCGCAGAACGTGGCCACCATCGCGCTGGGTCAAATGGTCGGCTTCGACAATGTGGCAGCGTTGGCCCATCAGGCCGGTATCGCGTCCGCGCAGGCGACGCCCTCGGTGGCGATCGGCGCGTACGATGCTTCCCCGCTGCAAATTGCAGGAGCATACACGATCTTCGCCAACAATGGGGTCATGATCGAACCGAACATGATCTCCTCCGTTCGCACCGCCGGCGGCGATGTGGTGGACGATTTTGCGCCAATCTCAAAACCGGTGCTCGACCCGCGAGTGGCGTACCTTACCCTGAGCCTGATGCGGGATGTCATCAACCATGGGACAGCAGCAGGAGTGCGCGGCATGGGATTCGAAGCCCCGGCAGCGGGCAAGACTGGGACCTCCCACGACGCATGGTTTGCCGGCTTCACCAGCAACCTGCTGTGTGTCGTGTGGGTTGGGAATGACGACTATACCGACGTAAAGCTGGAAGGCGCGCAGGCGGCTGCGCCAATCTGGGCGGAATTCATGAAGAATGCCGTGATGCTGCCGCAGTATTCCGACACGCAATTCTTTGACCCTCCTGCCGGCATCACGGAAGTCACGCTCGACAAGACGACCAACCTGATCGCGGACGCCTCGTGCCCAGACGACTATACGGCTGCATTCCTGGATGGAACGCAGCCGACTGGCACCTGCGACCATCCCAATGGCGACCAGCGAAACATTTTTCAAAAAATGTTTGGATTGGGAGGAAACCAGTCTGCGCCGCCCATTCCCCCGCCTCCGGCAAACGTGGTTCAGCCGAAGCCTCCATCAGGAACAAATCCAGCGAGCGGAGCAAACGATGAGCAGAATCAGGCCGGACCGAAGAAAAAGAAAAAGGGATTCTTCGGCAAAATATTCGGCGTTTTCAAGGATGACGGTAAGAATCGAAATCAGCCGCCGAATCAGAACCCGCAACCACAGCAATAGTTCGTCATCCAATGGGATATGTGGATTCAGGAGTGCAAGCGGGATCTACGCGGGCGGAGATAAGGCAGCGAGAATACGTTTTCCGCTGACAGAGCGGTCTCCATACATGTTGGATCGGCCGCGGAACGGTGACAAATGGCTGAGCTGACACAATTGGGAACGGTAAGAGATCCTGTCTGCGGAATGCAGTTCACGCCCGACAAAGCAGATGGATCCGTCGAGCACGATGGAAAAAGATACTTCTTCTGCGGTAGTTCTTGCGCCGAAAAGTTCAGCTGCAACCCAGCCCTGTATACGCCAAGCGAAATCGATCCCGTATGCGGCATGAAGGTGGCACCCGCCCGCGCGGCGGCTAAACTGGAGCACGACGGAAAGGCTTATTTCTTCTGCGGAAAATCTTGTGCGACAA
>JAJZDO010000859.1 GCA_021805955.1 Acidobacteriota bacterium | reverse complement strand
CCGGTGGAAACGGATTTTCTGAACTGACGCGCAGCCGCGCCGCTCGAAGTGAAAATGGACGCCGCATTGCCATAAGGGCTGCGCGCAATCAGTTCGATTGCCTCTTCCACCGTGTTGAGATGAACCAGGCTCAATACCGGCCCGAAAATCTCTGTGTCAGCCAGTTCGCTGGTGGCTGGCACACCATCCAGAATGCTCGCTCCTAAAAAATTGCCCTGGTCGTGTCCTTTGACTTGCAGTTGTCTGCCGTCTACGACGGGTTTCGCGCCATCCTGCACGCCTTTCTCGATGAGCGACCGTACGCGGTCTCGACTGGCAGACGTGATGACGGGTCCCATCTGCGTTTCAGGATTCAGACCATCCCCAACTCTTAAAGATGCGGCCGCAGTGGAAATTGAATCGGTAAACCAGTCGCGCGCCTTTCCAACGGTGAGCGTTACGGATACAGCCAGACAACGTTGTCCGGCGCAGCCAAAGGCGCTGTCCGCAATGATCCGGGTGGTCGTGTCCACATCCGCATCGGGCAGGACGACAACATGATTCTTGGCCCCGCCCTGGCATTGCACGCGCTTTCCATTGGCGCTGCCGCGAGAATAGATGTACTTGGCGACGGGTGTCGATCCGACAAAGCTGATTGCGCGCACCAGGGGATGGTCCAGCAGCGCGTCCACCACCGGCTTACCGCCATTGACAAGATTGACGACGCCTGCGGGGAGGCCAGTTTCCTCCAGCAATTTCATTACACGAAGCATGCTGAATGGAACACGCTCCGACGGCTTGATGACGACGGTGTTCCCGCAGGCAATCGCGTACGGCAAGAACCAGAGAGGGATCATCACCGGAAAGTTAAAGGGCGTAATGATGCCGACAACTCCCAATGACTCTCGCGTCATGAATTCGTCGATGCCGCGCGCAATGTCATCGAGGCTGTAGCCTTGCATCAGAATCGGGATGCCACAGGCGACCTCGACGTTTTCGATACCGCGACGCAGTTCGCCTTTGGCTTCGCCGAGTGTTTTTCCGTTTTCGATGGTGACCAAGCGCGCGATTTCTTCGAAGTGGTCTTCCAGGAGTTGTTTAAATCGGAATAGAAATTGAATGCGGTCGGGTGCTGGCGTCGCCGCCCAACCCGGAAACGCAGCGCTGGCCGCACGCACAGCCTCGGCTGCTTCCTCTTCCGTTCCAGCGGCGAGATGTCCCAGCAACTCGCCCGTGGAAGGGTTGCATAACTCTGTGTTGCTCAGGGTGGAGGGCAGCCAGCGGCCCTCAATGTAGTTTTGTACTTCAGTCATTCTTAATCCTTCGATTCCGGTATTGAGATTTCGTAATGCCGCTCTTTCACGACAGCGGCTTCATATTTTGCGCGAGCTTCCTGGATGCTTTTGCTCTGCGACACCTGGGAAATCGGCACATCCCACCAGGACTCATATCCGCCTACGCTTATCTCCTTGTCGACTTCCACCACAAGGACCGTTGTGCGGCTCTCCGCCTTCATCGTTTTCAGGGCGCTCTCAACATCCTGCAGCATTGTCGCGCGGATGGCGCGAGCCCCATAGCCTTCCGCCAGCTTCGCGAAATCAACAGGCAGGTTGGCTCCATCGAGTTGCCCGGTGCTCGGATTGCGGTAGCGATAATACGTTCCAAATCCATGCGACCCAACGGATTTAGAAAGATTGCCGATGCTGCCGAAGCCATGATTGTCAAAGACGACAATGCTGAGTTTGTACCCTTCCTGAATGGAGGTAACGATCTCCGAAGACAACATCAGGAAGGAAGCATCGCCAACAAGGACGAATACTTCGCGCGCTGGATCGGCCATCTTGACGCCCAATCCCGCGGCAATTTCATAGCCCATGCACGAGTATCCATATTCCATGTGATAGCCGGATGGACGCTGTGTTCGCCAGAGTTTGTGAAGATCGCCGGGCAAACTTCCAGCGGCGCAGACAATGACATCTTCCGGGCCTACGGCTCTGCTGATCGCGCCGACGACTTCTCCCTGACTCAGTGGCGGACCTTCGCGCAGCGCGTAGATGCGGTCAGTCTCCGCTTCCCAGCCGGCCTTCCAATTCGCAATGGCGGATGCGTAGGAAGTGCCGATATGGAATCCTGACAGTTCCTGAGTCAACCGATCGAGGGCGGCGCGCGCATCGGCCTGCAGCGGCAGGGCAGCGTGCTTGAATGCATCGATTTCCGCCACGTTGATGCCGATGAAACGAACATCCGGATTCTGGAAAGCGGTCTTTGACGCCGTGGTGAAATCGGCAAGCCGCGTGCCGATCGCGATGACCAGATCGGCTTCGCGGGCGGCGATATTGGCGCCAGGCGTTCCGGTGACGCCGATCGCGCCCAGGTTTTGCGGATGGTCGAATGGCAGGGACCCCTTGCCAGCCTGCGTTTCGCCCATTGGAATTCCTGTCGCTGAACAGAACTTCGCTAGCGCCTCGCTGGCTTCGCTAAAAAGAGCGCCGCCGCCGGCAATGATAATCGGACGCTTCGCTTTGCGAATCCAATCCGCCGCTTTTGTGAGCAACACAGGTTCCGGCTCGGGCCGCGCGATGTGCCATATCCTTTTTTCAAACATTTCCGCGGGGAAATGAGCAGCCTCTGCTTGTACGTCCTGTGGCAGTGCGAGCGTAACGGCGCCCGTTTGAGCAGGGGACGTCAGCACGCGCATCGCTTCAGGAAGCGACGTGATGAGCTGCTCGGGCCGGTAGATGCGGTCCCAGTACCGCGATACAGGCTTGAACGCGTCATTGACCGAAACGTCCTGCGAGTGCTCGGACTCAAGCTGCTGTAGAACTGGCGCAACGTTGCGTCTGGCAAAGATGTCGCCCGCAAGCAATAGCACCGGAATCCGATTCACCGTAGCGGTGGCGGCTCCCGTGATCATATTGGTTGCGCCGGGTCCGATGGAGGAAAGACAGACAAATGCGCTTTTGCGAATTCTTGCCTTCGCATACCCAGTCGCGATGTGGACGCCGCCCTGTTCATTGCGGCAGAGATAGTAGGGGAAATCCGGGCTTTCCTGCAGCGCCTGACCGACGCCTGCGATGATGCCGTGACCAAAGATGCCAATGGCCCCGGCGAAAAAACGATTCTCGCAGCCATCGCGTTCGACATACTGATTCTTCAGGAAAGCGACCAGGGCCTGGCCCATTGTGATGTAGCGTGTGTGCATGCAAGTTCCCCCAGAAAAAGTTTTCAGTTCTCCATTTGCATCGAAACTACAGGAACCCGGGGGTCCTTGTCGCGCCAGTTCTGCCGCACCCAAAGGTGGTCGGGGTCTTCCGAGTTGGCGAGCGAACGCGCCGAGCCGGCCAGCGCGTTCAGGTAGTACACGTTGTATCCATGGGCCGCAACTACGGGATGATATCCCTCCGGAACCAACACCATTTCACCGTTGCGAACTGTCAGCGTCTCATCCAGATGGCGGTCGGACGTGTAGACCTTTTGGATCGCAAAACCATCCGGTGGATCGACGCGGTAGAAGTACATCTCTTCCAGATCGACTTCGCCAGGAGGGTTGTGCACATCGTGTTTGTGGGGCGGGTAGCTGGACCAATTGCCGGCGGGCGTGTACACCTCCACCACAATGAGGCGATCGGCTGGAAAATCCGGCGGGAAGATGCTGTTGATCTGCCGCGTGGCATTGCCGGCACCCCGAATTTCAACCGCGACATCGGAAGGCGTGACGAGTTTGGGCGGATAGCTCGTTTCCGCTTTCGAATAGCAGAGCGCGATATCGCACTGCGAATCCGCCGTGATGGTGAACGAAGTTTGGATAGGCAGGTAGAGGCCATACGGCATTCCCGAAAATACATTGGGGCGCCTGCCGATCTTGCTCCAGCTTCCACGCGAAGACTCTACCGAGCACGTTCCACCGAGGAGCACAATGCCGAGCTCGCAATCGCCGGTGTCGGCCTGGAACTGTTTCCCGATGCCGAGTTGGAGAGAGTTTAATTTGAGAAATTCGAAGCCAGGACATTCGGTGATGGTCCCATTTTCAGGCTGGATGAGCAGTTTCATATGCATTTTCCTCTTCGCATTTGCCGGCTCATTCACTTTCGGGCACGGCCCAGCATGCGATCCAATATCGCGCCTTGAACACGTGTGTATGGTAACTGAGCGAACGAAGTTTTTGCAAACAATGGATTATCGGTGAAATAGTGAAACATGCGTCGGACTTGTTGATCGGAATTATCGGAGAATGGTAGGATTTTCTTGCACACGTTTTCTATTTCTGGGGGATCGATGAGTCCGATGGAAGCGCAACTCCAATACAAGAGTCCACTGTTTCAAATGACACAGACGACCCCGACGTGTCTGTGGAATGATTCGGCCTCTGTGGAAGAGCTTCGCTATTCCATCGAGCACGGGGCCGTGGGGGCCACCTGCAATCCCTCGATTGCCGTTTCCGTGCTCAAGAAGGAAATGCCGGTATGGAAACCCCGCATTCAGGCTCTTGCAGAGACCCATGCGCGGGCAACGGAAGACGAAATTGCATGGATGGTTGTGGAAGAAATGTCCGCGAACGCGGCGCGGCTGCTCAAGCCGATCTTCGACGAGCAGCACGGGCGGAACGGCCGGCTTTCCATCCAGACGGACCCCAGAACGTATCGCAATTCCGATGCGATTGTGGCCCAGGCGGTCAAATTCAATCGGCTGGCGCCGAACATGATTGTTAAAATCGCGGCGACGCGCGCGGGGATTGTCGCGATCGAGGAAGCGACGTATCGCGGGATCAGCATTAACGCAACCGTCAGCTTCACGCTGCCGCAAGCCATTGCCGTGGCGGAAGCCGTGGAGCGTGGTTTGAAACGAAGGGAAGCTGAAGGCCTCGAGATCGCGACGATGGGGCCAGTCTGCACCATTATGGTGGGACGGCTGGATGACTGGCTGAAAGTTTTGATGGAGAAGCAGAATCTCTCTGTCGACCCCGGCTATCTGGAGTGGGCCGGAGTCGCAGTGTTCAAGAAGGCCTATGAGATCTACCGGAAGCGCAGATATCGGATACGCCTTCTGTCCGCGGCATTCCGCAATCACATGCATTGGAGCGAGTTCATTGGCGGCGATGTGGTCATCTCCCCGCCTTGCGCCTGGCAGCGCCGATATAACGCCAGCGATATTGAAGTGGTTCCAAGGATGGATATGCCGGTCGATCCAAAAATAGTCGACACGCTCCTGAAGAAATTTCCTGACTTTCAGCGCGCCTACACGGAGGATGGACTGTCCCACGCGGAGTTCGACACCTTTGGTTCTTCACGCAGGACGTTGCGGCAGTTCATCGCAGCCTGTGCCGAGATGAATGAAATCGTTCGAAATGTCATTCTTCCCAACCCCGACACCGAATAGAGCGGGCGGGTTGGGAAGTTCTACGACGGTGTCGGTGTCAAATAGGCTACACAATGGGTGCCTCGGGTGCGTCGAAACGCAGAATGGTTCGGTGTGTTCTACCCTGGTGTCCTGAGTCTTAGATTCGTTAAAGAAATGTTTTCGGCCTTGTATCGGGGCACGACTTTCAGTCGTGCCGTAAATGGAGCAAAACAGATGGGCTTTAGCCCCTGAGTGCTGCTGTTCGAATCACTTCCATGAATCGAATTGTTGAATGAACTTCAGACTCAGGACCCTAGAAACTTTTGTATATTGTCGTAGCTAATTTTCAGGCTCTCCAGAGGCGGTCGTTCCGTGATGTCCTGTTCCACAAACATGTAGCGAACACCTTCTTTCTCCGCCAGAGGAAAGATCTTTTTCCAGTTCAGAGTTCCGTTCCCGACCTCGGTGAAATGTTGCGAGCCGGGTCCGGTTTCGAGGGAAGTCGTCGCGTCGGCCTTCCGATCCTTCAAGTGCAAAGTCGTGATGCGTCCGGAAT
>JAJZDO010000070.1 GCA_021805955.1 Acidobacteriota bacterium | reverse complement strand
GTAATTACCATGTGGGAGGGGAGAGTACCATGGCGAAATTTCTAATCTTCTGCTTGCTATTCATTTTCTGCTGGCCGCTGGCGCTGCTCGCGCTGATTTTGTACCCGATCGTGTGGCTGTTATTGCTGCCCTTCCGTCTGGTCGGCATTGCCGTTCATGGGGCGTTGGAATTGGTCGCCGCGGTAATTTTTCTGCCAGCGCGGGTGCTTCGGGCGATTTGATTTTGAGCAAGGTCTACACGCCCGCGGCGATCCTGGCTGCGTGGAGATGCTGCAATGCGTTCACAGAAATTTCCTGCTGTTGCAGCGCGGCAATCCCTTCCGCTGCGGCACGAGCGGCGGCAATGGTCGTAATGGTAGGAATACGTTGCGTAACGGCAGCGCGGCGGATCGCCTTTTCGTCGAAGAATGTGTCCTGGCCGCGCGGCGTGTTGATGATGAGCTGGATGCGCTCACCCTTGATGAGGTCGACAATGTTCGGGCGGCCTTCTTTCACTTTGTACACTCGCTCGACGATGTAGCCGGCGTTCTCCAAAATGTCCGCGGTGCCATGGGTCGCAACCAGTTTGAATCCCAGTTCCACAAACTGCTGCGCAAGCCCCACAACGGCGATTTTGTCATGGTCGTTGACACTGAGGAAAACTGTGCCTTCGATCGGCAACTTCTGGCCGGCGGAGAGCTGCGCTTTAGCAAACGCCTCGCCAAAGTTGTCGGCCACGCCCATCACTTCGCCGGTAGATCTCATCTCCGGCCCCAGGACGGTATCGATGCCAGTAAATTTGTTCCACGCGAAGACGGCGGATTTGACGAAGTAATGCGCGCCTGTTTCCAATACGCAATTGTTTTCGACGTACTCCGGAAGAAATTCACGCAGTTTTCTGCCGGTCATCAACCGGGCGGCAATCTTGGCCAGCGGCACACCAGTGGCTTTTGAAACATAAGGGACGGTACGCGAAGCGCGCGGGTTCACTTCAATAACGAAGACATTTTCGCGTTGCACCGCGAACTGAATGTTGACCAGACCGATGACATTCAACGCGCGGGCGAGTTTGTGGGTGTGCGCGCGAATCATGGCCAGTACCTGCGGAGACAGATCGACGCTCGGCATCACACACGACGAGTCTCCGGAGTGGATGCCAGCTTCCTCTATGTGCTGCATGATGCCGGCGATCACGACATCCTCGCCGTCGGACAATGCATCGACATCGACCTCAATGGCGTCTTCCAGGAAGTGGTCGATCAGCACGGGCCGCTGCTGGGAATATTCGACCGCTTCGCGCATGTAGCGGGTGACCGCGTCGTCGTCGTATGCGATGACCATGGCCCGACCGCCCAACACGTAGGAGGGCCGCACCAATACGGGGTAGCCGACACGCTGGGCGCCTGCAACGGCCTCCTCCACGGTCGTAGCCAGCGCGCCGGGGGGCTGGGGGATTTTCAGGTCTTCCAGCAATTTGCCGAAGCGTTTGCGATCTTCCGCCAGATCGATCGACTCCGGCGATGTGCCGATAATAGGGACTCCGAAGGCTTTCAACGGCAGCGCCAGATTCAACGGCGTCTGGCCTCCGAACTGGACGATCATTCCGATGGGAGCGCCGGAGGCAGCTTCATGCTCGTATACCTCCAGCACATCTTCCAATGTGAGGGGTTCAAAGTACAGACGGTCGCTGGTATCGTAGTCCGTCGATACGGTCTCCGGATTGCAGTTGACCATGATGGTTTCGTAGCCGTCCTCCTTGAGAGCGAAGGCAGCGTGGCAGCAGCAATAATCGAACTCAATTCCCTGCCCTATGCGGTTCGGTCCACTGCCTAGGATGATGACTTTCTTCTTCGCGGTGGGCGTGGCTTCATCTTCTTCGTCGTAGCATGAGTAAAAGTAGGGAGTGAAGCTTTCAAACTCCGCCGCGCAGGTATCTACCAGCTTGTAGACGGGCTTGAGTTTTTGCCGGGCCCGTAGATCGCGAATCTTGACCGCCGCGTCGCCATCTTCCATCCCCCACACATCGGCAAGGCGCGCATCGGAGATGCCCATGCGCTTGGCCTTGCGCAGCAAGTCCGGCGCAACCTTGTCGTATGCAGTTTCGCCAAGCTCCGCGATGGTGTCCGTAATCTCTTTGATCTGCTGTAAAAACCAAGGGTCCATGGAAGTCATACGTGCGATCTCCCGCACAGAATGGCCACGACGAAATGCGTAGCGAATGTAGGCCAGCCGGTCAGGATGCGGAGTGACCAGGCGCTGCGTCAGGCGTCTTGGCTCGATGACTTCCGAACGGATGGATTTGCCGGTTTCCAGCGACCGGAGCGCTTTCATAAGCGATTCCTTGAAGGTGCGCCCGATGGCCATGACCTCGCCAACCGACTTCATCTGCGGACCCAGCCCTTCGTCGGTTCCGGGAAATTTTTCGAATTGCCATTTGGGGATTTTTACGACGACATAATCCAGCGTCGGTTCGAAGCACGAGGGCGTCTTCTGCGTGATATCGTTCGGAATTTCATCCAGCGTGTAGCCAACCGCCAGGCGCGCTGCAATTTTTGCGATCGGAAAACCGGTCGCTTTCGAGGCCAGCGCGGAAGAGCGCGACACGCGTGGGTTCATCTCAATCACGACCAATCGGCCAGTCGTGGGATGCACACCGAACTGCACGTTGGAACCACCTGTTTCCACACCGATTTCGCGCATGACCTTGATCGACGCGTCCCGCATGGCCTGGTATTCGCGGTCGGTCAACGTCTGGGCCGGAGCTACGGTAATGGAATCGCCGGTGTGCACGCCCATGGGGTCCATGTTTTCAATGGAGCAAATGATAATGACGTTGTCGGCAAGGTCGCGCATCACCTCCAGCTCATACTCTTTCCAGCCGAGGACAGACTCCTCAATCAGGCATTCATGGACCGGCGAAAGATCGAGACCGCGCGAGAGAATTTCCATCAATTCTTCGCGGTTGTAAGCCAGGCCGCCACCGGAGCCGCCAAGGGTAAACGATGGCCGGATGATCACAGGGAAGCCAATTTTCGCGGCAAACTCCAGACCGTCGCGAAGGTTGTTGACCAGCGCGGACCTCGGTACGTCGAGACCGATGCGATGCATGGCGTCTTTAAATAGCAGGCGATCTTCGGCCTTTTTGATGGCCTCCAGCTTGGCACCGATCAACTCCACACCATATTTGTCGAGCACGCCGGAATCGGCCAGTTCGACGGCAAGATTCAAAGCGGTCTGGCCGCCTACCGTGGGCAACAGTGCGAACACGCCGCTGCGATCGCTGGCGGTCAGCATCTCTTTTTCAATGCGCAGGATCTCTTCCAGATATTCGAGCGTCAGAGGCTCGATATAAGTGCGGTCTGCCAACTCCGGGTCGGTCATGATGGTGGCCGGGTTGGAATTCACCAGCACCACTTCGTAGCCTTCCGCGCGAAGCGCTTTGCAGGCTTGCGTGCCGGAATAGTCAAACTCGGCGGACTGGCCAATGACGATCGGTCCAGAACCGATGACAAGAATCTTCGTGATGTCATTTCTGCGTGGCATCTACCATCCGTTTCTATCTGTAAATCTCTCTTCTGTGTCCAACGTCCAGCACGAGAACAAGCAAGTACCTTCTGCGGATGTCGCAAATTACCCGATAGTCTCCGACACGAAAACGCCAAAGTCCGCGGAACTCCCCCTGAAGCGGTTCAGCAATTGCAGTAGGATCGTCACTATTCGCTACGCGTTCACGGAAGAATCCATTGATTCGTTTCCTGACTTGTGGGTCGAGTTTCTCAATGGCTCGTTCTGCGATATCTGTGAATTCAACCTTCCACGCCATGCCGGCGCTCCATCTCTTCCAGGCTCACCGTGTACTTATGCTTTTCTAAAGCCGCAATACCTAGCAAATAGTCTTCCTGATCCTCTAGAAAACGATAGATGGCTTCTTTCGCATAAAAGCTCTTGCTGCGTCCGGTTTTTTTGGCCAACCGTTCCAGGCGCTTTTCTATTTCAGGTTCTAAACGTACTCCTAACACGATTGCACCTCTCTGTTAAACAAGTTTAACATTTCACTTCTTCCACTCCACCATCATCTTGCGGAAATCTTTGAAGAGGTAGTGCGAATCGTGTGGCCCGGGACTTGCCTCTGGATGGTACTGCACGCTGAACAGTGGCAAATTGCGATGACGCAGACCTTCGAGCGTATTGTCGTTCAGGTCGATGTGGGTCAGCTCAACTTCACTTTCTTTCAGCGAGTCCGCATCGACGGCATAATTATGGTTGTGCGCCGTAATCTCCACCTTGCCGGAACCGGTATGCTGCACCGGATGGTTCCCACCATGATGGCCGAACTTCAGCTTGTAAGTTTTGCCGCCGAGCGCCAGGCCAATCAATTGGTGTCCCAGGCAGATTCCAAAGACCGGCGTCTTGCCCATCAGCCTGCGAATGTTTTCCTGCGCATATGTCACAGGCTCAGGATCACCGGGGCCATTCGACAGAAAGACACCATCTGGGTTCAACGCCAACACGTCTTCCGCAGAAGTCTGCGCGGGGACCACCGTGACACGGCAGCCCTGTTGCGCCAGCATCCGCAGAATGTTCCGCTTGATGCCATAGTCATAGGCGACAACATGCAGGTCAGGCTCCGGCACCGGCGGTTGAGGACTGGTGGCCAACGGGTCCTCGTTTGCGTTCTGCGGGTCGGCAGTGTCCCACTCGTAGCGGACGTTCGTCGTCACCACGCTGGCGAGGTCTGTCCCATCCATCTTGCGGATCGAGCGCGCCTTGGCAATCAATTTTTCCGGGTCCGTCTCCAATGAGGAGATGACGCCGCGCATCACGCCGTACGTCCGCAGATGACGCACCAGGGCCCGGGTGTCGATCTCCGAGACCACCGGCACGTTGAAGCGCTCCAGGTATTCATCCGCAACCTGCTGGGACCGCCAGTTGGAGCTGATAGGCGAAAATTCCCGCGTGACCAGCCCTTCTATGTAGGGCCGATTCGCCTCATTGTCGGAGTTGTTGGTGCCGTAGTTCCCTATTTGAGGGTTGGTGAGGACGACGATCTGGCCAGCATAGGAGGGGTCGGTGAATATTTCCTGATAGCCGGAGAGCGAGGTGTTGAAAACGACTTCACCGTAGCATTCTGCCTTGGCGCCGTAGCCTCGGCCCTGGAAGATACGCCCATCTTCGAGCGCAAGTATGGCCTGCATCGCGTCTCCGCGGAGTGGATTTTTTTAAGTCTAGCAGAATTTGGGCGTCTTCTTCTGTGGAAGAGTGGACAATGGCCGCTTTCCATGAAACGTTAGCGCACCACGCCCATGTCGTCCGTGGGCCAATAGATAAAAGAGGCCTTGCCGTAAATCAAGTCGCGGCTTACCGGGCCAAAATCCCGGCTGTCGCTCGATATCAGCCGATGATCGCCCATGACAAAATATTGGTTGGCTCGTAGCACCGTGTCGGGATAAGAGCGCTCATCCTGGAACCGTTGCGGCACATACGGCTCGGCCAGTGGCTTGCCGTTGACGTAGACCTGGCCATCCTGGATGCGAAGATCGTCGCCCGGGACTGCAATGACGCGCTTGATGTAGCTTTTGACCGGGTCGCGCGGATAGTGGAAGACAACTATATCTCCCTGCCGGACCGGTTCGAAATGATATTCGAATTTGTTGATGAAGATCCGTTCCTGGTCCCGCAACTCGGGCATCATGCTGGTGCCTTCCACCCGCACCGGCTGATAGAGAAACGTAATAATGAAAAAGGCCACAACGACGGACACCAGCAGGTCCCGTGTCCACATCTGCCAAACGAAACCCTGCTGCTTTTGGGTTGATCCTGCCGAACCGGGGCCGGAAAGATCGGAAGATTCGGAATTGCTTTTTTGTTCGGGAGACGGCACTGAAAATGAAACCCTCAATTCCACAAAG
>JAJZDO010000036.1 GCA_021805955.1 Acidobacteriota bacterium | reverse complement strand
AATTCAGGGGTATCACAAAGGAGACGAAATTGCAAGCAAATTCTTGCGTAAGTCTATTTATTTCTTTGACTTAGCTACTAAACGCAGGTAAACTTGGAGATGTTTCCAACTATGAGAATCCTTAGCGAAAATACAATATTGAATGTCCATCCCCCATCGTCGGTTCGCCGCATCCTATCGATTGCGGTGGGCTTGTCCATCGGCATCACCCTCAGCTTGCATAGCATCCATGCCAAGCGACCCACGACTTCCGTGGTTTCGGAGTCGACGCCAGCCGGCAGAGCTTCTGCGTTGGCGGGAACATTCTCCGCGCACGCAACGCCCAAAAAGCCCCACGATTGGCACCAGATCGGTTTGGCATCGTGGTATGGCTCGCAATTTCAGGGAAAAGAAACGGCCAATGGAGAAACGTTCAACATGCACGACCTGACCTGCGCCCACAGGTTCCTGCCGCTTGGGACTTGGGTCAAGGTGACGAATCTTCACACCCGCAAATGGATCGTGGTGCGGGTCAATGACCGCGGACCTGTTCCCGATACGAGGATTGCCGATCTCTCCTCGGAAGCTGCCCATATGCTGGGAATGCGGAACCGGGGTGTCACGCGCGTCCGGCTCGACGTGATCGATCCCCAGGCTGCGGTCGAGATTGCACGCCTCCATAGGATACGTATCGCGCGCCTGGCCGCTGAACAGTTCCCGAGCGACGCCGGCGATTAGGTCAGTACAGGGCTTTCTTATTGCCCTGCGAAAGATCGATACCGAGCGGCTGGAGAATTTCTCTGGCGCCCAGCCGCATCAGCCCTAGCTCGGTTACGGACTGAAAGAACTGAAAACCCTCCTTGTGAAAACGAAGGACTTCGTCCGCGCTTCGGGCCGGTCGTCCGAGAAATTTCTTATGCCGTTGCGCGGCTGTCTTGATAGTTTCAATCGCCTGCTGCAGCTTGGGCTCATTCTGCCGGCCGCGCAATCCCAGCGAAAAGGACAGGTCGCTGGTGCCAATAAAGAGGACATCGACCCCTGGAGTGGTGGCAATGGCATCGATATGGGCTAGCGCCCGCTCTTCCTCAATCACGCACACGGTCAACACGTGGGCATCGGAGGAATCGTAGTAGTCTCCGGGCTCGAACCATGTCGAGGTGGCTAGGCCTGCGCCAGATCCTCGCAGCCCTGCGGGTGGATAGCGACAGGCCTTTCCGGCGGTCTGTGCTAGTTCTGGGTCGGAAACAAAGGGGAAGATGACTCCCCTGATGCCTTGGTCGAGGACACGTTTGGCCGTCCACAGCGCCACTACAGGCACGCGGGCAATCACGGCTGCTTCGAGCCCTTGCGTAGCCAGCACAATACCCCGCAAGGTTTCGAGCGATACCGGGGAGTGCTCCATTTCCACCCATAAGAAGTGGAAGCCGAGCTTCGCGCCCAGCACCGCAGTCTCTAGATTGCTGCTGGTGATGGTCAATCCAAGGACATAGTCGCCAGCTTCGAGCCGAGCCCGAAGGCGATTGCCTTTCCAATCTTTCGGCTGCATATTGTTCGGGGTGTTGTCGGCAATTGCCATCATGAATGCTCCGTTGTAGGGGTTAGGATCAGCCAGACTTCAGCCACCTGGCAACCGCGTCCGTTGCCTCCCAGGCCTGGCTCGCGCGTCCAAGACAGCTTCAGTTCCCCGCTGGCCGTGGCTGCGGGAGGAATGGGAAATTCTTGCGGCGCGGGCGGCCATGCGCGCAGCATGTACGGGTGAATCTCGATCGTATCATTGGCCATGAGACGCATTTTCATGTGCGGCGCGTCGCCCGAGTGCACCACTCGTAAACGATAGGGCGTCTTGGGGTCCAGATTTGCATAGTGCAGGATAAGCGGCGCGTCGAACAGGGATTCTGCCCAACATTTCCAGGCGATGGGAGCCTTCTCCTGGAATGAGTCCGGATATCTGAAGCCGATGAAAGGCGAATTGCGTAGTTCTGGATCTTGCGCGCTTCCTGGTCCCAGCAGCAAATGCGGACGGCTCGAAACATTCCCTAGCTGGTCGTAGAAACCGCCCGGACCGGGATCGGTGCGAAACAGCAGCGACCGAATCGCGGCGATCTGCGCCATCGAATCGGTCGTTTTGCGGATGTCCAGGATTTGCCGCCGCATCCACATCGTGTTGCTGACCGGCGCATCCAGCGTGTCCAAGTTCGCGGCGCGTTCCACCGCCTCCCCCTGGTAGCGCTCAACGGCAAGCTGCATGCGGATACTCTGAAATAAGGCCGCTGCCAGTTCCATGACTCGCGTCCGCAGTTCGCCCGCAACCGGCTGAGTAATCGTTTCTTCCAGGATGGCCTGCGCCCTGGCAAGCAGCGGATCCGGGATGCGGCCATTGGGAGGCAAAGCGGCGGGCGGATCTCCAATGCCCAGTGGCACGGCGCCCCAGCCGATGCCCAGCATCGTTGCCAGCTGATCGCGTGCCTGTTCGACATGCGCCGTCTCGTCCAGCAGGCGACGCCGCACGAAAGCGTCGAAATAGGCGCGATAGAGCGCCTGCTGAAATCTCCAGTTCTCCATGACGGCCGGGGAGCAGCTCTGCTCCATATCCTGGAAGCTTTCGAGGGTAACCTCGACACCGGCGTTGGTCGCAAGCGGTCCTTGCCAGTTCGACTCCAGATGCATCAGACCTTGCGCGAAGCCCTCGGCTTCCTGGGTTCCGATAAAGTAATGTGCAAAATCGCGGAGCGCATCGATGACCGTCTGCCGGGAATCCCAGGCGAGCGCACTCCAGACAAATTTATTGACATCGTCGTTGCAACCTTCGGAATAGGTAATGAAGCCGACCGTTCCCGGCAGAATGCTCCGCAGGATATTCGCCTCGCCGCGCGGGCGTGGGTTGATTGCTTCGCGGCCTTCCGTCAATGCGTAGGCCACATCCCAGTCCGGCACAGGATACTGGCATTCAATACTGTGCGTGATGTCGGGATAGCAGCGGATCGGATAGTTTTGCGGCACTGCCCGGCGCATTTCCGTGATCGTGAGCCGAGACTGCGGGCCGAAGACAACTCCGTCCAACCACTGCTTGGTGTTCTCCTGTCGCAGAATTCCGAAAAACTCCTGCATCCAGTCGGCGCTGAAGCCCTGCGGCGAGACCCACATCTGCCCTTGCGGATGATACTGGCGCAGGTTTTTCTTCTGCTTCTCCAGCAATGCCAGCAGATATTTCGGTTCGGTGTGGCCCGGATCGCCTCCCGGAACAAACACGGCATCGACGCGCGGCAGCATGGCAAAGATGCGACCCCACTCCTTGACAGCATTCTCCACCGTCACAGGATTGTCATAATCGCGATCCATCGCCGGATACCAGATCCATACATCCAATCCATAACTGTCGGCGATGCGCGACATCTCCACCATCATCTGGGCGGGGGGAAGAGGAAAGTGCGGGCTATCGGGAAGATCGTCCGAGCGCGGGGGAATCAGTTCGATGGCATTGTTCCCATAGATGGCCAACTCGCGAATGTACTGGTCCCATATTTCGATCGACCACGCATCGTAGGCATTCGTTTTCGGGCGATACCCAAGCTGCTGCCCGCGCAACTTATATTCCGGATGACTTGTGAGACTCAACTGGCTGGCAGTAACGCTGGCCTGCTGCCTGCCGAAGTCGATTAGGCGAAGCAGCTTGCCCACTCCGAACAAAAGTCCACGCTCATCGGCGCCAAACACTGCGATCCATTCCCCGTCATTGTCCTGGCCGTGGCGCAGAAGAAAACCGTCCGCCTGCAGTGCGGCGAGCATCGCATTCGAAACCATGTCGCGTCGCGGCAGCTTGTTGGCAGATTGCCGCGTGGCTAGATACATCGTGACGCGCGCACCGACTTCCCTGGCGCTTCCCACCCGCCAGCTAATCCCGCAGCGCTTCGCAGCCTCTTCGACAAGCACCTGGGCTGCTTTCGATTCACGAGCAGTCGCGAAAGAACTGAGAACAACTGCGGAACTCCTTACATCGATGAGGCCGGCATTTTGTGCCAGCGCCCAGGGGGGCGTGACTGCGGCCGCAGTTGCAAGCTTCAGAAACCTTCGACGCCTCATATCACTCAGCTCCTCATTCGTTGTCCGAAAGTATATGTATCGATTTGTCGATCAAATACAACACACGCACGGTACAAACGTCGTGAGTTCAAGTGTTGAGAGAATCGATCTTCTCGCCTACGTTTCGAGAGTGGAGACGGATTTGACTTGCGCGTGCGGGCCGTTGGCGGTTTCGATGCGCAGGGTTTTCAGTTCCCATGGGTCCAGAGCGATGGTGCTGTCGAGATGAAGAAGCGAAGATTGCAGGCGAGCCGCGGTGTGTTTCCCGGAACGCTCCTGCACCCGGATGATCATCGCATCGGAAGAATTTTCCGCCTGCTTGATGGCGAGGACAGAAACGTTGCTCGGGGTGATCTCCAGGAAAGAGTCCTCCCAGCCTTTTTTTCCGCTGTGCCTGGAATCCATGACATATTCAACGGGCGACTGTAACTCCTCGGCAAGCCGGTCGAGGTTCTGCTCCGCATAGTTGCCCGGCCGTCCGACCAGCCAGAAGATTCTCTCCTGCCGCCCCTGGTCTTGCCATGCGTCGAGGCTGTCGGACAGGGGAGAAGGGTTGTGTCGCGCGTACGGTGCCGAGCGAATCAGGATGGTGCGCAACAGGCCGTTCAGGCAGTCGTAGCTATAGGTGCAGTTGTTCAGCAGCGCCACAGTATAATAGTTTCCCTGCAGTGTGCCTTGTACGGCCACCCAGTCCTGATACGGTTCTTCATTGCCATTCGTGGCCCGCTCCGCAACCGCCCCGGCAACCATGGCGAAGAGTTTTGGATCGGGGAACGCCGTGGGAATCTCCAGCTTCAGAATCTGCTCATGCTGGCGCCAGTCGATGACAAAGTGCAGCTTGACGATGTCCGACTGAGGAAACGTCGTGACATCGACGGCAATCTCCGACTGCTGCCAGCGCAGCCTCTGGCGCGTGGTTCGGAGCACCGGGCCGTCCTCCACCACCTTCGAGGAGATGAGGGTCGGTCGACCGATCTCATTGCGGAACTGATCCACTCCATGCGACCAGGTATCGCTGGGATCGGCAATGGCGACCAGGCCAATCTGCGACGCCAGCAGCTCGGTTCCATTGGAAGCCTTGAGAGAGGAAATTCCAAAGCCGTTGTCCGATACCGTAGCCGATGAGCCATAGGTGGGAGCTGGCGGCAGCGCATCGAACTCTTCGGAGAAAACACGATACCCGAAGGGGGGCAGATCGACCCATGCGGCCAGGCGGGTATAGAACGTGGTCATACTCTCCGACGGTCGAACCTGGACGGGAATTTTCGTCCCATCGTGCGCCTTCAGATAGGTGACCGGCGATTGCCGGTGATGTCCGCCGGGGATGTATTGCAGATACGCTTTGCGTCGCCATGGCAGCGGATTGAAGGCGAAGACCACCCCGGCTTCGGCCTGGCTCAGGTCCACTTGTTTGGCGATGGATTCCAAGGATTCGATCTTCACCGAGTTGGCCGTCTGGCAGGCCGTTCCCAGGCCGTCGCGCGCGTCCTGATAGTCGGAGTAGAGTGCCGACCCAGCCAGCAGATCGTGGAACTGGTTGAACAGAATGTTCCACCAGGCATTTTCATATTCCGCCTTCGGGTAGCTGCGGTTCAGGGCGCGACTGGTGAGCCAGGCAATGCTCTCCGACTCCACCATGGCCCGCTCAGACCGGCGATTCTGGTACTTCTCCTCGCCACAGGCGGAATAGCATCCGCGCGCATGATGTTGCAACCCTCCCTTGACGACGGGCAGGTTCGCCATCGCCGGCGAAGTTTCCACCGCCTGAAAGAATTCGTAAACGGTACTCCAGCGAAGCTCCGGTAAGCTTGTGTCGTTGCGCAGCTGCG
>JAJZDO010000322.1 GCA_021805955.1 Acidobacteriota bacterium | reverse complement strand
AGGTATGGAGTGAACCAGCGCCGCATGAGCAAACGCTGCCGGAGATCCGCCAAGAAGCATCGAAGCTACAGGCACGGTCCATCCCAAAAAGCGCGCCATCGAAATGTCTCTCTTTTTCATTCTCGTTTTCAGCTTGTCCCTAAAAGCGCACCGCCGCGTTCGCAGGCTATGCCGTCGCTCGGATCGACGCTGCGCGGATGGACCGTCCGGAAATCTCCGAAGCCTTCATCTCCGCATACGAGGCTGCTCCCATCAAGGCCGCGCGACTTTCCAGAATGATCCGCACGGGCATTGTGGATACTAGATCGTGCATGCGGCCCTTATCGCAAAATCCTCGCATGAAGCTGCCGTCCTTCATCTTCTTCAGAATTTTTGGGGCTATACCGCCGCCGATATACATTCCCCCGTGAGCCAAGATTTTCAGCGCCAGGTTCCCGGCCTCCGAGCCATAGATAGAAACAAAAACATCCAGGGCTTTCGCGCACAACTCGTCGCTGCCGGCTTCGCCCAGTTCGCCAATCACAGCGTTGGGATCCTCTTCCAGCATCCGCTGGCGAAGGGCCGGAGACTCATTCATCTTCCTGCAGTCGCGCAAAAATGTATAAATATTCTTCAACCCGATTCCGGAGCAGACCCGCTCCCAACTTACATGGCCGTTCATTTTAGGGTCAGACCGCAAATAGTGCAGCAGCTCGATCTCCAGATCGTTGTGCGGGCCAAAATCGCTGTGCCCCCCTTCCGATGCCATTGGGACATGCGTTTTTCCATCCCAAATCAAGAACCCTTCGCCGAGACCGGTACCGGCCGCAATCAGCCCACGATTGCCGACCTGACTGCTATCGCCCTCGCTCAGCGTAAAAATCTGGTCGGGGCGAAGTTCCTTGATCCCATAGCCATTCGCTTCCAAATCGTTGATCAGAAACAGATGTTCAATGTGCAGGTCACGCGCCAGCTCATGGGTATCCAACGTCCACGGCAGGTTGGTGACTCGAATCACGTTCTTGCGGACGGGACCGGGCGCGCCAAAGCAGGCCGCTTCGATCTCATCCGACGCCCGCTGTTTTGTTGTACCCAGAAATTCGCGCACGATCGACTGCAGATTTGGATATTGCGGCGCAGCGAATTTCTCGTCGCGAACATGCTGCAAGGCGCCTTGCTCAAACCGATAGAGCGCAAGATGAACCTTGGTACCGCCCACGTCTCCGGCAAGAATCATCGGGTCACTTCCAGCAGTCCTCTACCATTCGCTTCAGGCGGCGGCAATTGGGCGGCGGCCGCTCGATCCAACAACAGACTCAGTTCGCCGCTCTCTGGCTGAATCAGCTGGGATGGCAATGTCTCCGGCTGATAGGGCCCCAGGAATACTTCTTTTAATACTTCAGCTTTTTTTCCATCCTGAATTAGAAAGAAGATTTTATCGGCACGGTTGATTACCGGCCAGGTAAGGGTGACGCGCCATGGATTTTTGTCCTCGACGTGGTTGGCAACCGCCAGTCGCATCATTTCATGAAGAGCTTCCGAGTGCGGAAACAAGGAAGCAGTGTGACCGTTGCTCCCCATACCCAGCGCAATCATGTCAAAGCGGGGCAATTCGGCCCCTTCCAGCCGAAAACGATTGCGTATGGCCGACTCATAGTGCGCCGCTGCTTCCTCGGGCTGAAGTTCGCCTTCGATGCGAATGACATTCTCTTCCGGCAACGGCACCTTCGACAGAAATGTTTCCGTCGCCAGACGATAGTTGGAATCCGGGCTATCCGGCGGCACACACCTCTCGTCGACCCAAAAAAGCAGCAGGCGTGCCCAGTCAATGCGCGTGTGAAAAGGGTGAGCAGGATCGGCCAGCAGCTCAAACGTGCGCTTTGGCCCACCGCCGCCGGAAATCGCGATTCTTGCGATTCCGCGGGCGCGAACAGACGATTCCACAGACGAAGCAATCCAGTCTGCTGCCGTCAGGCTCATCGCTTCGCTGGTTTCTTCCACTTGATAATGGACGTGCATTGTTTTCGGCATTGCTCTCACCATTTTGCCATCTCGCTGCACTTACTGGCGGCGCCATTTGCGGCCATCGCGGGCAAGCAGCTCGCCGCCAGCCGCCGGACCCCAGCTTCCCGCTGCATAATTCGGGAAATCCTTGGACGGATGGGCGGCCCATTCCTCCAAAATTGGAGTCATCAATGCCCATGTTGCCTCCACCCCATCGCGATGAGCAAACAGGGTCGCGTCCCCCATCATGGCATCGAGCAGCAAGCGCTCATATCCGTTCGCGGAGGAAACGCCAAATGCGGCCGCGTAGTCGAAATCCATATTGACCGGGCAGCTTTGCATGGTCGGGCCAGGCACCTTCGCAGCAAACCGCAAGGAGATTCCTTCGTTGGGCTGAATGCGCATGGAAATGATGTTGGGCTGGATTTCACCGCACTCGCCGGTTCCTGCGTTGTCCTTAAACAGCATCGTCGGAGGCTGCTTGAACTGGATCGTAATGTCCGTAAATCGCTGCGCCAGGCGCTTGCCCGCGCGTACGTAAAAAGGGACCCCCGCCCAACGCCAGTTCTCAATCTGAAATCGCATGGCGACAAAGGTCTCCGTGTTCGATGCCGGATCGACCCGGTCCTCCTGGCGATATCCAAGCACAGGCTTGCCATCGACGGTGCCCGGGCCATACTGGCCGCGGACCGTATCTTCCATCTTGATGGGCTGGATCGCCTTCCAGACCTTCACCTTTTCCATGCGGATGGGAGCGGAATAAAACGAGACGGGCGGCTCCATGGCAACAAACGAGAGCAGTTCCATCACATGGTTCTGCACCACGTCGCGCAACGCTCCGGCCTTCTCATAAAATGGGCCGCGGCCTTCAATCCCGATGCTCTCCGCTGCGGTGATCCGCACATGATCGATGTAATTCCGGTTCCAGATCGGTTCAAAAATCCCATTGGCAAAGCGAAACACTAAGATGTTTTGGACCGTCTCTTTACCTAAATAGTGGTCGATACGGAAGATCTGGTCCTCCGACAGCACCTCGTTGATGTCATCGTTCAGCTTTCTTGCCGAACTCAAATCGTGACCGAAAGGCTTTTCAATGATGCAGCGGACAGCGCCTTTCTCTGACTTCGCCATCCCGTGCGCGCCAAGTTGATGCACGATCTCCGAAAAATATTCGGGCGACGTGGCCAGATAAAACAACCGGTGACCATTGGTCCCATACTTTTTGTCGAGCGTTTCCAGCAAGGCCTTCAGGCGAACGTAGCCGTCTGGATCGTCGAAGTTCATGGCATGATAATTCACTCTTTGCAGAAAGTCGCGCAGATTTGGATCGCTCGCTTCGACGCCGCCGCCTTTGATGATTCCATCCTGCATGTCGTTGACGAACTCGTCCTGCAGTGGACGCCGGGCGACGCCAACGACGGCAAACTCTGCCGGCAGTAAGCCGGCTTGTTCCAGGTGATAGAGCGCCGGCAACAGTTTTCGCTTGGTCAAGTCGCCGGAGGCGCCAAAAATCACGACAACACATGGCTCCGGAACCCGCTCCGGAACACGTGACGCTTGCAATTCTTCAGGGGAAACCGCAACTTCCGTTGTGACCATGTCGCACTCCTAGCCGGTGAAAACGATTGTCTCTCTGACGTCAGTCAAATGTCCGATGCAGCACGGCAGCTTATGGAGGCACACTATGTCGATTTCTTCACAGCGTGACCGCCGAACTCATTGCGCATGATCGACAACATACGATCGGAGAAGTTGTTCTCTTCGCGCGAACGAATCCTTCGAATCAAAGATTCCGTAATTACGGGGGCGGAAACGTTCAGATCGATCGCCTCAAAGACGGTCCAGCGACCTTCCCCGGAGTCCGAGACGTAGGCTTCCAGTCCCTCCAACTTTGGATTCTTT
The DNA here is from genome assembly GCA_021805955.1 of Acidobacteriota bacterium. The sequence goes on along the minus strand of JAJZDO010000322.1, from coordinate 2,009 downwards.
TCCAAAGCATCTGCAGTCAAATCCAGCAACCAGGAGCGAACCACGCTCCCGTATTGCCAGATCTTCGCAACCTGTGTCAGGTCCAGGTTAAGAGGTTCCTTGTGTTTCATAATGGAAAAGCCCTCGGCATAGGCTTCCATCAAGCCGTATTCAATGCCGTTATGCACCATCTTCACGAAATGTCCAGCGCCTGCTGGACCAACGTGACCCCAGCCTTTATCCGCTGCCGGAGCCAGCGTCTCGAAGATGGGACGCAGATGCTCGACCGGCTCCTTATCGCCGCCGATCATCATGCTGTAACCCTCTTTCAGTCCCCACACTCCGCCGGAAGTCCCAACGTCGACAAAGTTGTATCCCTTGGCGGTCAGTTGCGCGTAACGACGTTGGGAATCCTTGTAGTTTGAATTGCCGCCGTCGATGAAAATATCGCCCTTCTGCATCGAGGCTTCCAGCTTGGCGATCGTCTGGTCCACCGGATCTCCAGACGGCACCATGATCCAAACCGCACGCGGAGCTTTCAGGTTTTTCACCAGATCGTCCAGCGACTGCACTCCCAACGAACCACTGGCAGTGAGGTTCTTGACGGCCTCGGCATTGAAATCGAAACCGACAACCTTATGTCCCCCCAGACGCAGCCGCTCCGCCATGTTGAAGCCCATTTTCCCTAATCCGATCAGACCAATTTCCATATGCTCCCCTCATTTTCAAAAAAAATCATTCTTGTCATGCAGCTCGGTCCGCCGTCACTCCCAGCCGGCGCAGCTCTGCAATGACCTGTTCCGGCGACGTCATCCGAATGCCGTGGATTCCCAACTTGCGGGCGTCTTCCAAATTTTCTTCGCGATCGTCGATAAAAACGCACTCCTCGGGCCGGCGCTGAGAAAGATCCAGAGCGCACTGGAAAAACGCCGCCTCCGGCTTGCGCAATCCGATGTACGCCGACACCAGATACGCGTCGAACAGACCCTCCAAGCCAAACGTCGGAATCCGATATTCCATCAACTCGCGCGATTCATTGCTGAGCATGTACGTGCTGTTTTCCTGTGTCCCCTGCGCACGCAATTTTCGCAGGAATTCAATCGTCGCCGGATACAGCACCTGGCTGACATCGCGCATCTTCGAAAAGAATTCGTCTTCAGAAAATGCGCGCGGAACATAAAACACTGTCTCTTGCAGATATTCGTGTATATCGATTTTGCCGCGCTCCCACAAGTCATTGGCCTTGGGATGGCGCTGCTCAAACTCATCGAAATTCAGTCCAAAATGTTCGACCACCCGCTTGCGTGCGTGCTCGTCCCATCCATTCGTCAACAGAACGCCGCCGCAATCCCAAAACGTGGCGCGAATCTTTGCCCTACCAGCCGTCACCGTTTTCCCTTGGAAGGTTCGTCTGCGCTCTCTCCCCAGTTGGCCGTCATAAAGCGGGCCTCAATGGCCTTCACCTTATTCAATCGCCGCACGAAACGCACTTCGTTCGATTGAAAATGCGCATTCAAATAGGCAGCCACCACGTCATACGCCAGCGCGGAGCCGATGATGCGTGAACCCATGACCAGCACATTCATATCGTCATGCTCGACGCCCTGATGCGCGGAATATGTATCGTGGCACATTCCGGCGCGGATGCCCGGCATCTTGTTCGCCGCCACAGAAACGCCAACGCCGGAGCCGCAAATCAGCACGCCGCGGTCTGCATTCTTGGCATGTAAAGCTCGCCCCACATACTCAGCAAAGTCCGGATAGTCGGATGGCTCGGTATTGAAAGCGCCCAGGTCGAGCACCTCATGCCCCAGGCCGGTCATGTATCTGCGGACTTCTTCTTTCAACTCAAACCCGGCGTGGTCGGACGCAATCGCGATCTTCATTTCTCTCTCACTTTCCTGCTACGGCGGATGTTTTCACCGCCCGCTCGACAATCCGCGTTGCCATGCGCACCACGTTCTCCACGCTGAATCCAAGTTTCTCCATGGCAATCTCTCCCGGCGCAAAGTTTGAGTCCGACTGGAATG
>JAJZDO010001026.1 GCA_021805955.1 Acidobacteriota bacterium | reverse complement strand
GCCACTCACGCAATTTCAACCAGGACGTTTAGTGGGAGGGTCCACCGCGATTACTCGACGAGCGGTTGGGGTATAAGAGGCTCGCGGAGGAAACCCATCATGGAACTACACACCATCGGCATCGATCTTGGTAAGACAGTTTTTCACAAAAGATTTGACACTACCCTCCCTGGCCACCACATCTCAATGGCAGCAGATTGCGGCCCCAACTCCTCCGCAGTCGTCCAGGTTCAGTTCTCGCTTCGGCGGACGGGACGATTTTTCGTGAGCGATATCAAGCCCGCGTTCAGAATTGTGAGTGCGGCCAGGAGATATAAGCCTGCCCGCTGCGAGTGAAAATACTCATCGGCCCAGACCTTCACGTTGGGCGCAAGGAATCCGCCGAGATTCCCAATTCCGATCAAGGCGATGCCGCCAGCCGCAGCACGGTCGGCCAAATAGCCGGTGGGGAAGGTCCAGAAAAGCGGTTGCACGGCAATGAAGCCGGAGACGGCAATGGAGAGCGCGACCAGGCCCATGCGCGGTCCTGCTGCCGGAAATGCAAAGCTTGCACAGCCAGAAATCAAAAGTGTCAGAGCCGCAAGTTGCCGATGCCGATGCAACCTGTCTGCCGCGTGGGGCAAGAGGTACGTAGCAACCAGTGTGCAGAGCCACGGAATGGCGGACACGAGGCCGACTTCCAGCCCTGCGGGTTGGCGCAGCAGAGCCGATATTTCTGCCGGGAGGTAGAAAATCGCTCCATAGGTACTCATCTGAATCAGCGTATAGATCAGCAGGAACTGCATGACTCTTGCGTCGCGCAGCATAGGGAGAATCTTCGCGGGTCCCGCGGAGCGCCGACCCATTTCCTCACCGGCCAGCGCATCCACCAGCGATTGTTTCTCCTGGGCCGGAAGCCAGGCGGCATTGGAAGGCCTGCTCTCCAAATACCGAAAGGCCCAGCATCCCAGAAGGACTGCCAACAAGCCCTCCACCAGAAACATCCACTGCCAATTTTGGAGTCCGCCCCATGGATGCATCCCGAGCAATAGGCCCGAGAGTGGACCGCCAACGATCAGAGCCAGCGGCACACCCAGGTAGAACAAGCCAAGAATCCGCCCTCGAACACGATTCGGAAACCAATACGTCAGATACAGAATTGCGCCCGGGAAAAATCCCGCTTCCATTACGCCCAGAAGCAGCCGCAGCAGATAGAACGAGGTGCTGCCTCTGACAAACATCGTCGCCATCGATACCAATCCCCAGCCAACCATAAGGAAGGAGATCCAGATCTTCGCGCCGATCTTGTGAAGGAACAGATTGCTGGGAAATCCGCATAGCGAATAACCAAGAAAGAAAATACCCGCGGCGAGAGCGTACGCGCCTTCGGAGATGCCAACAGAGGTCTGCAGCGCCTGCTTCGCAAAACTGATGTTCGCCCGATCGAGAAAAGAAACGACGTAGAGGAGCATCAAAAATGGGACCAGCCGCTTACGTGCTCGTAAGACCGCCCGGTCCACCAGCGCACTGCTGGAAGAGTGAGGAAACGGGTTCGCGTTCTCGTCGGAAGCAGATTCGATGGAGTCGATTCGGATCGAAGAACTTCCGCTCATTTTCATCCCCTCATGGTAGTACCGTGGGATGGATTGCGATACGGGTTCCGTGGTCAGAAAAGGTTGGGAATCATTTTGCGCTGGATCGACTGCTTGCAATGCCCCGCTGACCGCATCCCGCTAACGATCCATCGGACTCCAGACTGCGGGAAATGCGCCCTCGGTGCGCGCGATCACGGCGCTGGCCATGCAGTTTCCGACCACGTTGACGGCTGTTCTACCCATGTCCATCAACGTGTCCACGCCCAGCAGCAGGAGTATCGGCGTGGTGGGTATATGAATTGTGCTGGCCGTCGCCAGCAGAATGACAAGAACCGTGCGCGGCACTCCGGCCATACCTTTGCTGGCGATCATCAGCGTCACCAGCATTGCAATCAGTTGTCCCAGGCTCAGGTGAATCCCAGCAGCCTGCGCTGCGAAAACCGCCGCCATGGAGAGATACACGCTCGACCCATCCATATTGAAGCTGTACCCAAGGGGAATGACGAAGGACACAATCCAGCGCGGCACTCCAAACTCTTCCATGCGCTCCATCGCCAGCGGCAGCGCGGCTTCTGAAGTGGTGGTGGCGAACCCGATTGCCGCCGGCTCTCCAACTGCCGCGGCAAATCTCCCGATGGGTATGTGAAAAGCAAAAAGTATCGGAATCAGAACCAACAGGCAGAACAGCGCGAGCGCAATGTAGTACGCGACGACAAACTTGCCGAGCGGCAGCAATGAAGCCAGCCCCATGCTTCCCACGGTGTAGGCCAGAGCCGCTCCCGCGGCGATGGGCGCAAGATACATGATGATCCGCGTGAGTTGGAACATGGTGTCCGTAAGCGATTGCAAAACGGCAAAGAGTGGAGCGCGCTTTTGTTCCGAGAGCAAAGCAAGCGCCGAGCCGAACAGCAGCGAAAAGATTACAACTTGCAGAATCTGGTTTTGCCCGACGGCCTGCACGATGTTCTCTGGAACAAAATTCAAGACCATCTGCTGCCACGTGCCAGCGCTGTGGATCGCAGGAGCCTGGGTTACAGCAGCCTGCATTGCGGGCAGCGCGATTCCCCAACCCGCGCCGGAGATGTGGATGGCCAGCGTGCCGAGAATCAGCCCCAGCGTGGTGACCACTTCGAAATAGATGAACGCCTTGATTGCCACGCGTCCAATGCTGCGCAAATGGCTGTGAGCTGCAATCCCGGTAGTGATGCTGGCAAACAAAAGTGGGGCCACCAGCATACGAACCAGCCGCAGAAACATCTCGCCGAGAAAATACATTTGTTTGGCGACATGCGGGGCATCCGCGCCGAGTTCCGCTCCCGCCGCCATGGCCAGGAATGTCCACATCGTCAGCGAGGATCGTCTCACTGCCCAGGGAATCAGGCATGCGATAGCAATCCAGCGGATCGTGACACCCGCTGCGGGATGCCCGAAACGACTGATTGCAGCTCCCACCAACCATAGCGGAACAGCAGCCAGGGCAAGGGCAAGAACTCTCCGGGATTTACTTGGTGATTCTGTCGCGGCTGGGTTGGGCATGTTGTAGAAAAACTGGTGTGTGGTTCCCTTCTGAAGTTTGGCAATCTATTCTTTGGTCTTTGTCTCAACTGCGAAATCTAACCTGATAATTTCATCTGCTCGCAACGCCAAACTTGTTGTACTATCAATTTCAGATTATGGTTTCCAGGCTTTCCATCCTCGCTTGCCGAATGCAGTGCAACTGTTGTTGCAGCAACGACGCGTGTCGGCGAGGGTGCGAGCATTGTAGATAGGCCACCAAGTCCTTCTATTCAGTCCGCATAAGCAATTAGAACCCACGCCAGACATTGGAGCGTGGGTTTTTTATTCTCGCCTCCAATCAAAACCACAAAGACAGGAAAGCACTATGGCCAGCGCAGTCGCACTATCGTCATTCGCCTTTACCCGTTTGAGTCACCTGCAGATGCTGGAGGCGGAGAGCATCCACATCCTGCGCGAAGTCGCGTCGGAATTTCAGAAGCCGGTCATGCTCTATTCGATAGGCAAAGATTCGTCCGTCATGCTGCGACTGGCGCAAAAGGCTTTTTATCCCGGGCCGATTCCCTTCCCCTTGCTGCATGTCGATACCGGTTACAAATTTCGCGAGATGATCGAGTTCCGCGACAACTATACGCGCGAACTGGGAGTGGAACTGCTGGTATGGCGGAACGAGCCCGCGCTGGCGCAGGGCGCCAATCCGGTGGCGCTGGGCACGCAGCGCTGCTGCGGACTGTTGAAGACGCAGGCGCTCCTCGATGGGCTGCGCGAGCACGGATTCGACGCGGCCTTTGGCGGCGCGCGGCGGGACGAAGAGCGATCCCGCGCCAAGGAGCGCATTTTTTCCTTCCGCGACCGTGCCGGGCAATGGGACCCGAAAAACCAGCGGCCTGAACTGTGGAACATTTTCAACGGGCGGATCCATCCCGGCGAGGGCATCCGCATTTTTCCGCTCTCCAACTGGACGGAGCTGGACATCTGGCATTACATCCATCTAGAAAATATTCCCATCGTGCCGCTCTACTTTGCGAAGGAGCGCAAGATGCTGGTGCGCGGAGACAGCTTGATTCCCGTCGAACAGTCGTTTGTGAAGGGATTGCCGGGCGAAGAGCAGTGGGTGCGGAGCCGGTTGCGCTCGCTGGGTTGCAGTCCCTGCACCGGCGCTATCCGCTCCGATGCGGACACCGTTCCGAAGATCATTGCCGAGCTGGTTTCGTTCCGGTCGTCGGAGCGCGCCAATCGCATCATCGACCACGATCAGGACGGCAGTATGGAGCTGAAGAAGCGCGAGGGCTATTTCTAATGCCGCCGATACAGGAAATTCGACAGCAGGACTTTTCGATTGAGGACTTCCTTGAGTCCGAGCAGCAGAAAGATCTGCTGCGCTTCTCAACCGCCGGCAGTGTGGACGACGGCAAATCCACGCTGATTGGGCGTCTGCTCTACGATTCGCGCAATGTGTATGAGGACCAGGTGCGCGCTGTGACCCGCACCACGGGCGCGAGCGCGAAGACTTCGATCGATTTTGCGCAACTGACGGATGGGTTGCGTGCCGAGCGCGAGCAAGGAATCACGATCGACGTCGCGTACCGCTTCTTCGCGACCGCGAAGCGAAAGTTCATCATTGCCGACACTCCCGGCCACGAGCAGTACACACGGAACATGGCTACGGGAGCTTCCACTGCCGATCTGGCCATTATTTTGATCGATGCGCGCAAGGGGATCCTGGCGCAATCTCGCCGCCATGCATCCATTGCATCTCTGCTGGGAATTCGGCACATCGTTGCGGCGATCAACAAGATGGACCTGGTGAATTTTTCGGAGGAAGTCTTCGAGCGACATCGCGCCGCGCTCTCTGTGCTTGCCGCCAAGCTCGACATCGAGGAGATGCTGGCCATTCCGATCAGCGCGCTGGATGGCGACAACGTGGTGACGCGGAGCGAACGCACCCCCTGGTACGATGGGCCGACGCTGCTGGAGCATCTGGAAACTGTGCCGACAACTGCGGAAGAATCCGACGCGGCCTTCCGGTTTCCAGTGCAGCGCGTCATTCGTCCACACCAGAACTTTCGCGGGTTTGCGGGACAAATTGCCGGCGGCTCGGTCTACGTTGGAGACAAGGTGGTGGTGCTGCCGTCGGGCAAGACCAGCCGTGTCGAAAGCATCGTCACCTTCGATGGGGAACTGGGCTCGGCGTCGGCGCCACAATCCGTCACGCTGACGCTGGAGGATGAGATCGATGTCAGCCGCGGTGATTTGATTGCCGCAGCTTACTCCGCGCCGCAACCGACAACGCGACTGGAAGCCTCGCTGGTCTGGCTGCATGCCGATCCACTGGACGGCGCGAAAACATATCTTTTGAAGCACACCAGCCAGACGGTGAAGGCCACCGTATCTTTACGCCATCGGACGGATATTGAAACGCTCGAAGACCACGCGGCCGATTCGCTGGGAATGAACGAAATCGGCGTAGCCGTTGTGGAAATCAGCAGGCCGGTGCTGGTGGATCCGTATCGCGACAACCACGCTACCGGCAGCTTTATTCTGATCGATCCGGCGACGAACGCAACGGTTGGCGCGGGCATGGTCCGCGCGCGGCTCGCAGCGGAGATCGAGCAGCACTCGACATCCGCGGTGATTGTCCTCGGCAGCCGGCAAACGCTGTTGCAGGAACTGGAGCAGCGCCTGCTCGGGCAAGGCTATGCCGTAGTGAACACGCGCGTCACGAATCGCGCTGTGTGGGAGTCGCTGCTGCACGCCGGCGTCATCACGCTGGTTGCGTGCGAAGATTGCGAGTCGCCGGATCGATCA
>JAJZDO010000769.1 GCA_021805955.1 Acidobacteriota bacterium | reverse complement strand
GCATCGTTCATCCACACCATGCCGCGATCCGGACAGCAGGGACTCCATCTATCAGGACACCAGCATCGCGGCGCTGCAACATCGCGGCGTGAAGTTTCTCAGCTGCCACACTGCAACCGAAGAGCAGGTACGCAATCTGATTCCGCACGACAACCTCTCGGAGCAACCGGAGCAGATTGTGAAGGAGATGCTTTCCCACGCGCTCCCAGGCGTTCTCGTCGTGGCCTCCATGGTGGCGGCAATCGCGCTGCTGCAAACCGAAGGTCATTACAGCTACATCACTGTCTGAACGACACGACGAATCATGGAGGAAAAGATGAGGCTGCGCCCAAGACGATCGATGCTTCTGCCCGGAGTGATTTTGATGGGCCTTGTGCAGGGGCAATGCAAAGGCCAGACGTCTCCCCCCTGGAGCCGAGGCGCGAACGATCCGGCGGTCAGCAAAGGGTATGTATTCCAAGTACCGGACATCGATAACGTTCCCGACCTTCATGGGAATCCTGCCGATGCGAAGCTCGTGCTTTTTATTGGAGGCAACCAGTTCTTCGTTCTTCCAAGTCTGATCGAAGGCTTCGTCAAGCAGCATCCGGCTCTGCGCGGCCGCATTTTCTATGAGACGCTGCCGCCGGGCATTCTTCGCAGGCAGATCGCGGCGGACGACACGCTGACGCTCGGGAATCTCACGCTGCGGGTAAAGCCGGATGTCTACGAGGCGGGCGCGCGGGTGGTGCGTCAGATGGAGGAGAAGAAACAGGTCACAGGCGTGGTCGAGTATGCGACCAATACGCTTGCAATCATGGTGGCCGCGGGCAATCCCAGGCACATCGCATCGCTGAATGATTTGGGCCGCGCGGAATTGAAGCTCTCCATGCCCAACCCGCAGTGGGAGGGGGTCGCGAACCAAATCATCGGTTCGCTGCGCAAAGCCGGCGGGGAACAACTCTATGAGACTGTCTATCGGAAAAAAGTGGCGGACGGAACCACAGTTCTCACCGAAATCCATCATCGCCAGACGCCCATGCGAATCATGCAAGGTCGAGTGGACGCGGGCGTGACCTGGGCATCCGAAGTCGAGTTTCAGAAGAAGATCGGCAACCCGATTGCGGGCGTCGAGATTCCGCCGTCACAAAATACTACGGCGACCTATGCGGCTGGGATGATGGTGGATGCTGCCCATCCGCAAGCCGCCGCGCAGTGGCTGGCTTATTTGAAGAGTCCAGAGGCGCAGGAAAGCTATCGCCAGTTTGGCTTCAAGCCCGTGGAAAGCGGATCGAAGTAGAGGGAATCGGATGAAGCATCAAAGTCCCGCGTTGGCGGGTATGTGCGCGATTGTACTCGGAGGTATCCTGGCTGGCTGCTCCGGCCCACGCCCGGTTGCCCCTCCCGTCTCCATGGCGGAGCAATCGCGTTTCCAGACGGCCAACATCCCTGCCGGCAGCGCAGGCGAGGAAATCCGCAAGGGCAAGCTGATCTTCGACGAGACTCCGAAATACGCCAGTGCCTATGTTGGAAACCGGCTCTCCTGCGTCGACTGCCATATCAACAGCGGCACCATGCCGCATGCCTCGCCGATGATCGACATGGCCAATATCTTCCCGATGTACAACAAGCGGGCCGGTCGTGTGATCTCCATGCAGGAGCGGTTCCAGGAGTGCTTTGCCCGCAGTGAAAATGGGAGCCCGCCCCCGCTGAACAGCGAAGCGATCCAGGCCCTGACTGCCTATGTGGACTGGCTCTCCAAAGACGGAGTGAAGGGCAAAGCATTCCCGGGCCGCGGGTTTGCCAAACTGCCAAATCTGACCGGAAACCCTGTCCAGGGAATCGCAATTTATGCCGTCCAGTGTTCGGAATGCCACGGAGGGGATGGAGCGGGGGTTCCGCCCATCATTCCGGCGTTATGGGGACCGAATTCCTACAATGACGGCGCGGGCATGAACGACCCAGCAAAGATGGCCGCCTTCCTCGTCCCGACCATGCCGCAAAATAATCCCGGTTCACTGACGGCACAACAGGCTTTCGACGTTGCATCGTTCATCCACACCATGCCGCGACCGAAGTTCAACGAAGCCTACAAGCATTACTAAAGCGGACTTACAGTTGCTGTAGTCATTTGTGGCGGGGAGTCATTCTGAACCCTTCGGCTACGCTCAGGGCAGGCTCCGCGCAGCGGAGTGAAGAACCCAGACGACATGCACACTGTAGACTCTGCCATCACCCTCTGGATTCTTCGCTGCGCTCAGAATGACTCGTCTCATTTTTAAAACCAGTATCTATCTGTAAATCCGCCTTAAGGATGCGAAGACTGCGCACTCGGCGTTCAGATCTGCGACTCGGCGGCGTCCAGGAGAAAATCAAAGTCGCATCCTTTGTCGGCCTGCGTCACGCGCTCCCGATAGAGAGCCAGGTATCCACGTTGTTCCTTGGGAACCGGCCTGATCCATTCCGACCTGCGCCGTTCGAGTTCCTGCTCCGGCACGAGCAGGTCAAGCTTTCGACTGGGAATATCGAGCGTGATGTTGTCGCCGTCGCGGACCAGGGCAAGCGGCCCGCCGATATAGCTTTCAGGGGAAACGTGCAGGACGCACGTGCCATACGCGGTGCCACTCATGCGCGCGTCGGAGATTCGCACCATATCACGCACACCGCGCTGCAACAGTTTCTTGGGAATTGGGAGCATGCCCCATTCCGGCATCCCTGGGCCGCCCAGCGGTCCGGCGTTTTGAAGGACGAGAACAGAATTTTCATCCACGATCAGGTCCTCACGGTCGATGCGCTCCTCCATATCCTTAAAATCCGTGAACACGACGGCGGGCCCGGTGTGCTGCCAGAATCTCGGATCTGCGGCAACTGTCTTGATGACGGCTCCATCCGGCGCGAGACTCCCGTAGAGAATCGCCGTTCCGCCGCTCTCCATCAGCGGCGCTTCGCGGCTCCGGATCACCTCCGAGTTGACAACACGCGCGCCTTGCAGATTCTCCCCCAGCGATTTTCCGTTCACGGTAATGCAGTCGAGGTTGAGAAGGTCCCTGATTTCAGCCATCAAGGCGCGCAATCCTCCGGCGTAATAGAAATCCTCCATCAGAAACTTTCCGGACGGCCGGATGTTGGCAAGTACGGGAACGTGGCGCGAGATTTCATCGAATACGCGGAGAGGTAGATCGAAGCCCAGCCGCCGGGCGAGCGCAACCAGATGAATGATGGCATTGGTCGAACCGCCGATGGCCATGTCCACCGTGATGGCATTCCGCAAAGCTAAGGGCGTCAGAATATCTCTGGGTTTCAAGTCCTCCCAAACCATCTCCACAATGCGCCCACCGCAGTCGATTGCCAGTCGTACATGATTGGAATCCACAGCCGGAATCGAAGACGCGCCGGGCACCGTCATTCCCAATGCCTCCGAAAGAGCCGTCATGGTCGAGGCGGTTCCCATGGTCATGCAAAAACCGGGCGACCTGGCGATCCCGCTTTCGATGCCGTTCCAATCTTCGTCGCTGACGTTGCCGGCGCAGCGCTCCGCCCAGAACTTCCAAACGTCGGTACCGCTGCCGAGCGGCTGGCCATTCCAGTTGCCGCGCAGCATGGGACCCGCGGGCAGATAAATCGCCGGCAGGTTTGCGCTGATCGCACCCATCAGCAGACCGGGAGTTGTCTTGTCGCAGCCTCCCATCAGCACTGCGCCATCGATCGGTAGACTACGCAACGCTTCCTCGGTATCCATCGCCAGCAGATTCCGGTAGAGCATCGGACTGGGCTTCATGTAGGTTTCGGTGATAGAGAACGCCGGAATTTCTACGGGAAATCCTCCAGCCTGCCATACCCCGCGCTTGACGGCCTCTGCCCGTTCGCGAAGGTGGGTGTGGCAGGGGTTGATTTCACTCCACGTGTTCACAATCGCGATCACCGGCTTGCCGGTGAAGTCTTCCCGACGATAGCCAACCTGCATCATGCGCGAACGATGACTGAAGCCGCGCATCGTGTCCGGGCCAAACCAGCTATAACTGCGCAGGTTCTCAGGCTTTTTCTTGGATGTCATTCTGTAGCCTCATATGCAAAACGGAAGGGTCTCCGATTTGAGTAGCGAGCACACCGGCCACCAGCATACAACCGGATAGAACCCACAATCCTGTGTCGTAGCCGCCGGTGATCGTCTTCAGATACCCGAACAGCCAGGGTCCGACCACGCCCCCGAGATTGCCCAGACAAATCAACCCAACCGCGGTGGCGGCGGCTGACTTGCCCATCAGAGTGGTCGGCAACGTCCAAAATGCTGGAAGGTATGCTTGCGCCGTGAAGCCAGCCAAACAAAACAGCGCAATCATGAGTCCAGCGTGATTGTGGGCGAGAACTGTCAGTCCCAGAGAAACGCCGGTCGCAAGCACTGGAACCGCCGTGTGCAGCCGAAGTTTGCCCGTGCGCTGCGCCCATAATCCATTGATCAAAATCCCACACGCGCTGCACGCATACGGAAGGCTTGCCGTCATCGTACGGACCGCAACCGGCATGCTTTTCATGCTATCGCCGATCGACGGAAGAAAAAAGATCAATGCCTGATTGCCGGTGACAATCAGAAAGTACACCCCGATCAACAGAAAGGTCTGCGGGTACTTGAGGGCATCGATGATCCGCACACGGTGCGCGATGGTCTTGCGGTCCTCGTCCGCTTTCAGCGCGCTCATCAACCATTGCTTCTCGTCATCGGGCAGCCACTTGGCCTGACGAGGCCGGTCTGTGAGATACCAAAGCGTCACAAATCCCATCAGCACTGGAACAACGCCTTCCAGAATAAAAATCCATCGCCAGCCGGCGAGTCTTCCCCAGTGGATTGTGTCCATGATCCATCGCGAGAGCGGAATACCCAGAGCGATCGCAATCGGCTGAGTCACCATAAAGTAGGCTTTGGCGCGGGACCGGTCTTCGGGCCGAAACCAGTGCGAGATGTAAACAATTACGCCGGGAAAAAAGCCCGCCTCCGCAATTCCGAGCAGCAGTCGCAATCCATAGAACTGTGTAACAGGGTGAACAAAGTTGAGGAGCGGCCAGCCCAGAAAACCCATCAGCGATGCAACCACGCCCCAGGAAACCATGATGCGCGCGATCCATTTGCGGGCGCTCCAGCGCTCCACGATCAGGCTTCCAGGAATGTCGAGCAGCAGATAACCCAGAAAAAATATTCCCGCCCCAAAGCCGATCACCGCATCGTTGAATCCCATATCGCCTTGCATTTGTAGCTTGGCGACTCCAAGGTTGGCGCGGTCCAGATAGGCGAGCAGATAAACGAACATCAGATACGGAATCAGACGGCGCGTGATGCGCCTTCGCGCGCGAACTGACACATCCACATCGGCGCCAATGCTCATCCTTCTCCTGTTTCCCGATCTGGCTTGTTGGGTCCGGCAATCTCTACTGGGTTCAGAAATTACATGCAGCAATACTATGGTATGTTCCTCATGTGCGGCTACGGCGCCTCGACACAATCAAGGCTCAGGGAGCGAAGCCGAGACGCACGATTGCGAAACCGAGACGGTTCTTTTCGTAATGCAATGGACGGGAGCCTTTTCTCCCGCTCAGTCGTGACCGTGGAGTCTGGGCGAGTCGAACTTCGTTGTCATCGTTTGACGTGTCGGCTCGCGCTCATAGCCAACGCGCTGACGCGGAAGGAACGCTCTTTCGCGGTTGGCGAATAAAAGACGAATCGTTCCGGTACAATCCACTGCATGTCCCCTACGTTGCAAACCGGTGTCGACCGTGCTGCCCCTGCCAGTCTCGACTGGGCCCACCCGATTACGCAGGAATGGTTTGTTCAGCGCTTCGGCACGCCCACAGAACCGCAGATGGAAGGTTGGCCAAGCATTCACGCGGGCCAGGCAACGCTGATTTCTGCGCCGACAGGCTCGGGCAAAACGCGGGCTGCCTTTC
>JAJZDO010000464.1 GCA_021805955.1 Acidobacteriota bacterium | reverse complement strand
CTGTTAGGTGCTTCGGCATCCCTCAACCATTCATTCGTCCACTTCATATCAGCCATAACATTACGCTTGTAATCCACCTCTATCACTTCAAGCAACTCTCCGCAGGATTCAATTGCTTCGTTCAATTCTTTGGAAGTGGCCCTGCCTCCCGAACTATATGACAAAATAATGTATTTCGAGCGAGTTGTAGCAAGCAATGCAGCAATTGCTTCGACGGCAATAAACTTGCCATTTTCATTTCTTCTAAAGTCTTCAAATGGAGAATTCGCTACGGTATCTGAACTGTCAGCCCTCCTGTTCACCTTACCGAAGAGAGCGGGTCTATCAAAAAGGCAAATAGTCGTCCAGACATGGTAGTAAGAGGCATACCGTACCCGTGACGGCGGCATTTTTTCATTATTTGAACCATAAGGTGGATCATAGTAGGCAATGTCGGCCTCAACATTTGTCACTGCATCAAAAATGTCCGCTCGGAGGACATGATGGTCGCGAACAGGTCCGTTTCGCACAATAGCTGGAACTCGTAGCTGGAGTTTTTTGTATGATCGGGGAGACCATTCTCGGAGATAAGAAACGAAGTGTCCGAGGCTACTGTCTACTTGATCGAGGGCCATAATCAGGCTGGTCAGAGCCACGCACTTGTCGATGGGATTGAGAGACAATTTCTCAATTTCTTCGCGGATTGCGTCAAGCTTTCGAGTGTTGTGGATTTGCCATGGCCGCTTGGGTTGCTTTTCTTTCTCTGGGTCGCCACCATAGAACTCCGTGAACCAGCCATCTGTCGGCGGTACAGCGTTCAAATGCTGAATCAAGGCACCATACTCTCGCGGTGCTTTACCTTTCAAATAACAGATTCCGAAGACCTCAGACCAGATTGCATGATCGTTGCACGCCACATCGTATCCGGATTGAGCAAAGGCTTGCGACACTCTAGTTGTGCCCGAAAAACCGTCGAAGACAGTTTGCGCGTGTACTTTTCTTGCCAGACGAAGTATTTGTGGGATCAATCTGAGCTTTGAGCCTGCATACTTAATTCCTTCGGTCTCGGGCGTCTCAAAGGTCAACTCGTCAGAGAATAGCTGTGTCTGGGCGCTCATATCCCTGACCTCTGCTTAATGGCAACGATGTCTTCTTTCACCTTCTCCAGTGCTCGTTCGTGACCAGCGCTTGATGAAACCAAGGCGTAAGAAAACAACTTCACCAAGACCAGATTATGAGAGTAATCAATCCATCCCCCGGTGACGCTGTCGAAGTGTTTCAACGCGTTGCGTGTGTGCGTCCATAAGCCTCTTTGAAGCGCATTGGCAGCAGCATCTCCGTATCGAACTTCACATATGTAATCTCCCTGAGAGTCAAGAAAGACAAATACGGGGTGTTTTCTTCCCCTGCCGTCCGCCCTGCGGACAATCTTTGCAGTTTGGGAGCGCGCCGTAGCATAATCAAAAACGAGAATGTTGCAACGCTGCCGTTTCTCATCGTAGATCAGCGGCAATACATTTATTTCGGCAAAGCTGGAGAACGCCTGATGATCGAAGACAGTTTTGATTTGTTCCGGAGTGTCCAGAGGGCCAGCTTCACTCAGAGTACGGAACATTAGGCTATTCTTGTCCGTAGAAAGCTGAAGGGGGCCGTCGCCGTACGCCTTCAGGCTCACGGGAAACTCAGCCTGGGTCATCTCATTTACGATCTTGATGTCCTCTTCCTTCGATTTCGCACGGTAGAGGTCTTTTCCGACGTGGATCGACCGATAATCGTACATGTACTGGTTGACGAATTCTGCGATAGCGATTTCTGCCAAGTCTCCATGTGTTTTGTTTCCGATCAACCTCATGGTGAAAATGTTGCTTAGCGTCAACGTAATCAGGCTGGGATGCTTCCTGATCAGTAGCTTGAGCCTTTCCGTGAACTCTTTGTAAGCGTCCTGTGTATTCATGAATTGGCTTTCGTTTGAAGACCATGGAGATCGGTTAAAACGTTTGTAATCAAGGTGCAGGCGGCATTGCCATCTTCGTTCGCGTTTGCTACTACATAAATACAAGAACCTGCAATTGCGTGTTTTATCATAATCTCTTCGCGAGTAGATCCATGCGTCATCGCAACCTGCGTATCAGCGGCAATAGTCAATTTCTCTTCGCAGTGGATTCCAACCGCAATCGTCATGCGCCGGGATTTCCCCTGAAGACAGTTTCGCCGTTGGACCTTCCAGTAGCGGCATAGACGTAATCATAATTCATCTCCTACGCACACTAATTCCATACTGACCCAATACCGGAAAATGCTGTAGCCTGAGCCTGATGGTTTCGCCTGGCCGGGACTGCCTCGGCTGCCGGAGTGGGTCAGCTTTTGCTGACCCACTCCTCGTACGGACCTTTGTGGTCTTCGATCGTGCCGTGCTCAAAGTTCCACAGCCGCGTGCCCACTTCTTCAATCAGGTCCTGGTCGTGCGTCACCAGGAACACCGTTCCTTCGTAGCGTTGCAGCGCGATATTCAGCGCATTGATCGACTCCAGGTCCAGATGGTTGGTCGGCTCGTCCAGCACCAGAATATTCGGCTTCAGCAGCATCAGCCGGCAGAAAATCAGCCGTGCCGACTCCCCGCCGGAGAGCGCTTTGGTCGGCTTCAATCCCTCTTCGCCGCTGAAAAGCATCTGGCCCAGCAGGCCGCGAATCTCCTCGCGTGTCACCTTCGGATCCCACTGGTGCAGCCAGTCGGAGACCGTCATCCCATGCGCGATCACGCCGCTCACATCCTGCGGAAAATAGCCAATCTGCGCCTCATGGCCCCACTTCACCGTGCCGCCGTCAAGCGTGAACTCCGGATCGGCAACCTCCGGCACGCCCGCTAGCAACGACTTCAACAGCGTCGTCTTGCCCACGCCGTTGCGCCCCATCAGGCAGACTTTTTCTCCGCGCAGCACCGCTGCGGAAAAATTGCTGAGCACCCTCTGGTTGCCATAGCTTTTCGTGATCCCTTCAAACTCCAGCGCATGCTTGCCGCTGGGGCGCAACTGGTCAAACTTGATGAACGGACGCTGAATATTCGATCGCGCAAGTTCGTTGGTTTGTAGCCGTTCCACTTCTTTCTTGCGGCTGGTCACCTGGGTCGAGCGCGTGCCCGCGGCAAAGCGCGAGATGAACTCGTTCAATTGCGCAATCTTCTTTTCGCGCTGCTCGTTCTGCGACTCCAGCCGACTGCGGATCTGCGTCTTCGCGACGACCATCTCATCGTAACCGCCGGTGTAGAGGATGATCGTCTGATAATCGATATCGGCCGTATGCGTGGTGACCGCGTTCAGGAAGTGACGATCGTGCGAGATGGTGATGAGCGTTCCCTGAAAGCTCAGCAGAAACTCGCGTAGCCAGTGAATCGATTCCAGGTCCAGATGGTTCGTCGGCTCGTCCAGCAGCAGCGCCTGCGGCTTGCCAAAGAGCGCCTGCGCCAGCAGCACACGCACCTTTTGCCCGCCTTGCAGCTCGCCCATCTTGCGCTCGTGCAGTTCGTCGGGAATATCCAGCCCTTGCAGCAGCACGGCAGCATCGCTTTCCGCCGTGTAGCCGTCTTCGTCGCCCACAATGCCTTCCAACTCGCCCAGCCGCATTCCGTCTTCGTCGGTCAGTTCGGCTTTTTCATAGATGCGGTCGCGCTCCTCCAGCGCCTTCCACAATCCGCTGTTGCCCATGATCACCGTATCGATCACCCGATACGCATCAAAGGCAAACTGATCCTGGCGCAGAATGCCCAGCTTGCGCGGACGCACCACCGAGCCTTTCTGAGCCTCCAGTTCGCCGGTCAGAATCTTCATAAAAGTGGATTTTCCGGCTCCATTCGGTCCGGTCAATCCGTAGCGGCGGCCCGGCGTGAAGGTCACGCTCACATCCTCAAACAGGAGCTTGGAGCCGTATCGCATCGTCACATTGCTGACACTGATCATTCTTCTTCGTCTTTCGCTTCAGACACACTCTGCTTCACGCGTTCGCGAACAGCGGCGAGCGCTTCGGTACACAGTGGATGCCCTGTGGAATCTTGTTGAGCGCAGGATGTCTGCCCGCCTGGTTGCGGAACCACGCTCACATCCAGTTTCTCACAGCTTGCAGTTGTGCGCAGCGAAACGTTCCGTCAGAAGCGGAAGAGGTGACTGATCTTGATATAGAAGATACGCTGGTCGTTCAGGCTGGGCGTGGTAATCGTCGAAAGAATCGGGTCGTTCGCATTGCAATATCCATCCGCCAGTCGCGTACACAAATCCCCGTTCAGGTTCACATAGTCCGTCGTATAGCCCAGATAAAACGCCGTCCCCGGATGCGGCAGATAGGTCAGCAGCAGATCGCCGAAGGCGTCTTTGAGATAGGAGGTGTTGGTGTACGAAGCGTTCGGCTGCTCCTCCACATACTCTCCGATAAAGTTGATCGACCACGCCTTGGTCATCTGCAGATTCAGCCGTGAGACCGCCTGGTGGCTATCGTAGACCAGTTCGCCATTGCTGGGATGTGTGTAGTGGTCGAACTCGTAAAACCCGGAGATATCCAGTCCGCCCGTCGGCTTGAATTCATAATTCACACGCTGCGAAGCTGCGTTCATCGGGTTCGGTCCAAGCCCATTCACCGGCGCGTAGTTCACTTCCTCGCCGCCATAGTAGCGATAGCGCAGATACACTTCCGGATTCGGTGAAGTGCTCGCGCGAGCGCCGTAAATCCTCGTCTGATACTCCACATTCGACGACAACGCCGAGTAGTCGCTTGGTCGCAGCCGGTCCTGACCAAGATCGGCGAAGACTGAGACATTGGTCTTCAGCTTGAAGTTCAACCGATAGAAAGGGTTCAGATAGAAATCCAGGGGTAGCCCCGTGTGATCCCATATCCGCTCCGAATACAGGCCCACCGTGTGCGAGAGCAGAATGCTGTTCTTG
Organism: Acidobacteriota bacterium; assembly: GCA_021805955.1. The sequence goes on along the minus strand of JAJZDO010000464.1, from coordinate 1,013 downwards.
GGGCGAAAGGTATACGAGGCGGATCCATACGGCTGACGCACATCCGGGCGCGTAAAAAATCCCGTCTGCGTCAGATATCCAGCCGCCACATCGCGATACTTCACGGTCAGGTTCCGATGCAGGTCGGCGTAATAGAGCGCCTGATAGTACGACTGCCCGCTCTGGTGCGCGTTCTCCAGGCTCATCGTCTCCGACGTGACGCCTTGACCGATCCACGTCCAGCGCTGCCCGATGCGCGCGCGATAGTCGATCCCGCCATTGCGGTTGTACGAGTTCAGATACTCGTAGTCGGCAAAGATGGCACCGATATTGGATTGTGTGCCCAGATCGCGATTCACGCGGCCGATGTAGTAGTGCGAACGCGTGCCGTAATCCGGACTCGTCGGTGGCACCTGAAAGCCAGGATTCCGATCGTCCACATCCAGCAATCCAACCGCCCACGGTCCAACCTTGCCCGTCAGCCGTTGGCCAAATTGCGGCATGACGATATTCGGCGTGTAATACAGGCTGAACGGCGTTAGAAAATAGCTGGCATTTTCAATGAAGAACGGGCGCAGCTCCGGAAAATAAAACGGAAACCGCTGATTCGGAGGGGCTGGGTTGTTGATGCCAATCTGGCTGAAGTCCGGGTTGAAGGTCATGTCCAGCACCAGGCTGTTGTGCAGAATGAACTTCGTGTCCAGCCCTGTATACCCTTGCAGATTCAGGTTGCTGAAGTAAGGATTGATCGGATCGACCGTATTCAGCAGCCTTTGGCTGTGCGCCAGCGCATAAGGAATAAACTGCCAGTTCTTGCCGCTCTCGATGTCTTCAAAGCCCTCCGCCAGCGCCTCCTGCGTCAGTTGTCCGGCGATGTTGTGCCGCACCGCCGGCCAGTTGATGTACTCGTTTTTCCGTGAGATCGTGCGAGAAAGCAGCAATCCCCACGTCCTCTGCGCGCCATGCGCCGCCTTGTCAAAATAGAGACTTGCAAAGGGAATCCGCATCATCGCCACCCATCCATTCGGCGTCTT
>JAJZDO010000035.1 GCA_021805955.1 Acidobacteriota bacterium | reverse complement strand
AGGGGCAGTTTTCCATGCTGCAACGTTTGTAGCGCAGCAAAAAATCTATTCTGGAGGGATGTTTTTTCTGCGATCACAAACGAAGCCCCGGCGGTGCCGCTTTGGTCGACTTCCTTCTCGGCGCGCGTGTTGATAAACCTGTTGGACGCCGCTTGCAGCGGTTGAAACGCCTGCCGTTCCGCCGTACTCCAAGCATCGACGATCGCATCCAGGCGGCTCTCTCGTTTGGCGGCCTGCATTTGCGATTGCAAAAGAGTGCAGTATCCCGCCATATGTCCGCTGGTAATGTCGTCGCACAGGTCGAAGTTCTTTCCCGTCCAGTGTTGCTGCCGCAACTTCTCCAGGTGTTCGATGCGGCCGTCGATCTCCGCCGGTGCGCCGCCAGCTTCGCAGGCAAATTTTTCCGCCAGAGTATAGTTGCGCGACACGCCGTCTCCGTTCGCGTAGAGCATCATCAAAATGGCTGGGCCGCCGAACACCACTCCACTCCCGTTGGCCCGTTGCACATAGGCGCACATACGCGCCGCAATGAAGTCTGCTTTTTCTCCGATCCCGTAGTAGAGCTTTTTCGAATCGCATCCGGCCATTTGCTTGAGCTGGGCGGAGTCAGGCTGGTCGCCCGCAGGGACGGGGGCCTTCTTCATGTCGGCGCAAACCGTCTGCGTAGGCGCGCTGGCATTCTGGAGTTGGCATATCCCGCTGCTCACCAGGCAGCCCGCCAAGACAGCTGAAACGAAGATGCGTCTCAACTCCATTCTGTACTTCCCACGTAGATGGTCTCGCCACTTGCGTACTCTGCATGGACCGCAGCCGCAACAATGGCAGCGGCGAATTCCTCCACGTCCGGCAAGGACCCAGCCTCCAGTCTTCGTTGTTCGATCAGACCGGGGCTTTGCCTCTGCAACAGTTTTGGCGTGACCGTACCTTCGATCAGGTCTCCGCTGACGACAGCCAGCCGGATGCCCAACTGAGACAACTCCGGGACCATGCTGCGCAGCGCGTCTTCTCCGGCTTTTTTGCTGGCCGCAACCGGTTCATACTCCTCATAGACCGGTTTGTGTCCATGGAAATGGGCCAGATGGCTGGTCACAAAGACGATGCATCCTCCTGCTGGCATCAAACGGAGAGCTTCTCTGGCTAGATTCACTTGCGCGTCGCGGTTCAGGGCCATGGCGTAGTCGGCTGCTTTATCTTTCTCCAGGCCGCCGCTGGCATTCAGGACCAATACATCGAGCTTCCCCCATGCCGCATCGAGACTTTCGAACATGGATCCAATGTCAGCGGCGTTCGTGATATCGGCCTGCAGAAGGAGGGCCTTCCTTCCCAGCGCCGCAATCTCCTGCGCCACTTTCTCCGCTCGTGGGGCCTTGCTTCTGTAATTGATCGCTACATTCGCGCCGCATTGCGCCAACTGGAGCGCCACGCTGGCGCCGATCCCGCGCGACGCACCGGTGACCAGCGCGGTCTTTCCTAAAAGCGGAAGAGCCGTCGCGGTGCTGCGGTCATTCTCCGGCTCGGCGGAGGAAGAGATGCCCTGCGCGTTCATACTTCCAGAAGTGTCGCATAACCGGCCATGTCTTCGATCGGTTTGCCGGGCGTGGCTTGAAAGTTTTTATGTCGCGAGAGTGTTATCATCGAGCCTGTGCCGGGTCCTACGCGACGCAATCCCGCCAACCCCGCCAGGTCCGGAAGGAAGCAACGGCAACGGGCCCATGCGTGTGCAGTAGGTTTCCCGGTACTTATAGCGCCACTCCACTCGGGCTGCGTTCTCATAGACATTCCCCGCCTACGCGTAGAAAATAAGAGCTTCACATTCGCCAGAGGGATTCTTCTTGCCAATTGATCTTCGTCCACGTCCGCAGTTTCGCGCCAAAATCGGCGCGCTGGGAACCTACACTCCACCTCGTTTATTGACCAATGCCGACCTGGAAAAGATGGTCGAAACCAACGATGAGTGGATCGTCACGCGGGTAGGCATTCGCGAGCGCCACATTGTAGAGAAGGGCGTTGCAACCAGCGACCTGGCCGTGGAAGCGGCGAAGCACTGTCTGGCGCAGCGCGGTGTACTGCCAAGTGAAGTGGAAGTGATCATCGTCGCCACCGTCACTCCGGACATGCTGTTTCCTTCCACCGCCTGCGTGGTGCAGCACAAGCTACAAGTTCCCGGCGCATGGGGTTTCGACCTGTCTGCGGCATGCAGCGGTTTCGTGTATGCGCTCCAGGTCGGCGCGAAACTCGTCGAGTCCGGCGCGCACAAGAAAGTCCTCGTCATCGGCGCCGACGTCATGTCTTCCATCATCGACTACACCGACCGCGCGACCTGTATCCTGTTCGGCGACGGCGCTGGCGCGGTGTTGCTGGAACCGGCAGAAGAGGGAGAGACCGGCCTGATCGATTTTGTGCATGAAATCGACGGTTCTGGCGGTGCATCTCTCTACATGCCTGGGGGGGGCAGCCTGAATCCACCCACCCACGAGACCGTCGACAAAAAAATGCATTACGTACATCAGGAAGGGCAGGCAGTCTTCAAGTTCGCCGTGCGCAAAATGGTCGAGGCCAGCGAGAAAGTGCTGGCCGTCAGCGGTTACACCGCCGCCGACGTAAGCCTGCTGGTTCCGCACCAGGCAAACAAGCGCATCATCGACGCCACCGTGGAACGGCTGGGCCTCAGGCCGGAGCAGGTCATCATCAACATTGATCGCTTTGGAAACACCACGGCCGGCACGATCCCTCTGGCCATGCAGTCGGCTCGCGAAGAGGGCCGTTTGAACAAAGGCGATCTGGTGCTGCTCGCATCGGTGGGCGCGGGATTTACCGTTGGCTGTTGTCTGATGCGGTGGGAGTTTTAAAATTACCAGACCGTTGCGACAGCCTTCGAATTGCGTATTGCCGTGTCCGCCGTAATCAAGCTCAAGCCCTCCACGATCGCAGTCGCACCGATAATCCGATCCATCGGGTCTTTCGGATACGCAATGGGCAACTTGATCGTCTCGGCACAGATGCGGCCGGTCACGGGCTTTACAACGAACTGGGCCTCAATCTCATCAAGAAACAATTCCGCGGAACTTCGCAGATCGATTCGGCCCTTCGCAGAGAGCAGCGCAATCTCATACAGAGTGGCTGCGGAAATTGCCAGGCCTCCGCGCTGGTGTCGCGCCTCTTGAAGCGCTAAACTCGCATCTTTGGACAACTTCTCTGGGTTGAACGCGAGCCAAAGCAAAATATGAGTGTCGAGCAAAATCACATCAGGCAATCCCAGTCTTCCAGCGGAACGATCGGAGAAACAATGTCACCCACGATCCTTCCTTTGCCCTTATAGAAGCCGAAGATTGGGTCCTTTTCTACTTCCACCGGGGTCAGCATGGCGACCGGCTTGCCGTGCTTGGTAATCAGAACTGGCTCCCGTTTTGCCTTCACTTCATCCATAATGGCCAGACATTTCGTCTTAAATTTTCCAGCGGCAACTGTCTTCATTGCTTATCTCCCTACAACTATGGTCATACTACCATAGTCTTATTTCAAATTGGGGCGGAGATCAACGCACAATGCGCATTCCAACTGCTGAATCCGACAAGCAGCGTTTTCTTCAAATATTCATCTAGCGCTTACAGTCGCCCTACGCACAATGGTGCATAAATAGGGCATGATCCGCGTAACGCACGACACTCTCATCCTGTCGGACGTCCACCTGGGGTCCGAGATGAGCCGGGCGCAGGATGCGCTGGACGTCTTGCAATCGCACAGCTTTCGCCGGCTGGTGCTGCTCGGCGACATATTTTCCGACCTGAACTTTCGCCGCCTTACCAGCGAACACTGGAAGTTTCTGACCTATATCCGTAAACTCTCCAACCCCAAGCGCCATGTCGAGGTTGTCTGGGTGGAAGGCAATCATGACCACGGCCTGGCCAACCTGATGTCGCATCTGGTCGGCGTGCCGGTCTATCAGCGCTATGTTTGGACTTACGCCGGCAAGCGCCACGTCGCCATCCATGGCCATCAGTTCGACCGGTTCGTCAGCAAAAACCTGCTGATCAGCCGCGTCGGCGAGCAATTGTTTTACCGGATCCAAAAGCTCGATTCCCACGCCAAATATTTCTCGCGGTTTCTGGACCGCATGAATACGCGCTGGCTGCGGCTGTCCGATAAAGTCGCCAGCGGGGCCATTCAGTATGCACGCACCGGGCAATGCGAACGCGTCTTCTGCGGGCATACCCATGTCGCGCTTTCGCTGGCGCGCGACGGCGTCGAATATTACAACTCCGGCTCGTGGGTCGACGCACGGGCCACATTCTTGACCATCGATGAGCAGGGCGTGGAGGTCCAAACCTATGCCGGCGCAACTCACCATCGTAATCCCAGCGAAGAACGAGAGCCTGTCGCTGCCGAAGCTCCTGACCTGTTTGAATGGGCAGGACTACCCGCATTTGCCGGATACCAAAGTCTACGTTGCTGACGCGGATTCGACGGACGGCACTCCGGACGTAGCTCGCCAGTTTGCGGCAAAGTTCCCGCTGGCAGTAATTCCCGGCGGACTGCCTGCCGCTGGCCGCAATGCCGGCGCGCGACTCGCGACGACGCCTTATATTCTCTTTCTGGATGCCGACGTCGAACTGCCAGACCGCACGCTGCTGCGGCGAGCCATGTCGACCGCCCAACAGCGCCATCTGCACTGCCTGACCACGGATATTGCATGTCCCCAAGGATCGTACGCGGACTGCACCCTGTTCGCGATGAACAATCTGGTGCAGCGCGCGTCGCGCTGGCTGTCGCCTTTTGCCACAGGGATGTTTATGCTGTTCGACACTGCGAAGTTCCGCCGTCTCGGCGGCTTCAACGAGCGGGCCCTCTATGCCGAGGACTACCTTCTCAGCAGCCAAGTCGCGCGCAAGCGTTTCGCGGTGGTCCCGGGCTGCGTACACACTTCCAACCGCCGCTTCCGCTCCATGGGTCACGCGCGGATCGCGCACATGTTCCTGCGGACCGCATTGAACTCGCGCAATCCGCAATATTTCCTGCGCGATCAGGGTTATTGGAAGCGTCCCGTCTCTGCCCAGTTCATACGCAACAATTAGATGGCTCGCCAGATTCGTCAGACGGCCAGTTTGGCGCTGTGTCCATCAGCGCAAGACTGATAGATCGCCGCCATGATCTTCTGGTCGCGCAGTCCCTCTTCTCCGGCGGTCTTCGGCTCGATATTTTGCGCAATGCAGTTGGAAAAATAATCGGCTTCGACAACGAACTGCTTGGGGTTGGGGTTGTTGAATTGGATATCGACCGGCTGCGCGCCCTGAGCTTTCGCAGTCAGGCGCAAGCCATCGTAACCAAAGGCAGGATTCAGTTCCAGCATTCCGTTCGATCCGATGACGCGCACATTGCCGCCAAGAAAATTGCTGCCGTAAGTCGTCGCACAACTTGCCAGCACTCCGCTGGGAAAACGGAAGTCCCACACGACATTCTCTTCCACTTCGTTAAAACGGCCGTCGTGGTCGATCACGCTGGAATATGCCTGCACTTCCGCAGGCTCCTCGCCGGTGAGAAAGCGGGCCGCCTGGATCGAATAAATGCCGACATCGAACAGCGGACCGCCCCCAGCCAGCTTCTTGTTCAGCCGCCATTCGCCGGGCTTAATGTTGAATCCGTTGGCGCTTCTGATCTGTTGAACCGTTCCGACATACCCCTGCCGGAGCAGTTCGATCGCCTTCAGGTTGGTCGGTTCATAGCGGCATCGGTAGGCGATCATCAACTTGCGGTCTGCCTGCTTGCAGGCGGCAATCATCTGCTCGCATTCCTTCACCGTGTTGGCCATTGGCTTTTCGCAGAGCACATGCTTGCCCGCTTTGGCGGCGCGTATGGTGTACTCGGCATGCATCCCGTTGGGCAGCGCAATGTAGACCGCATCGATGGCCGGGTTGTTGCGGATCGTATCGC
>JAJZDO010000119.1 GCA_021805955.1 Acidobacteriota bacterium | reverse complement strand
CAAAACGTTCGGCGCCGCCGCGGAAGCTGAAAATCGTGTCGACGCGCTCTATCTGCGCTGGACGGAGCTCGAAGCCAAGCTGAAATAGCGCAGCGCAAAATCAATTTTTCTGAAACCCGAGGCCCTCTTCGGCTACTCTGCGTCGGTAACTTTGTTGTCCACGAGGATGATCGTAAGGCTGCTATAACAGAGAACCTTCTTTGCGCCCAGGTCGACGATCTTGCCTCACGTCAGGATGCGATTCATCAAGGCGCAGGATCTGAACCGCTTTGTGCTGTTCATGTTCCCACCAATACGTTTGCAGATTTGCGTCGCTAACGTCTGTGGGGGAGCCGGGAGATGGAAGAAATAACTGAACGTTTTTCTCCGCCGCAGCAATTATCAAACGCTCAATCGGTTCTCGCCAGGGATGAAATGCCAGGTTGAACAAGCCCCAATGGATCGGCAGCAACAGCTTGCCTCGCAAATCGATGTGCGCTTGCGCAGCGTGAATTGGTCCCATGTGAATATCGGGCCAATCCGCGTCGTACGCGCCGATCTCCAACATCGTAAGATCAAACGGACCAAAGGCATCCCCAATGGAACGGAAGCCGGGAAACATCCCTGAATCCGCTCCGAAAAAAATGTTGTGCTTATTTCCACGAATCACAAACGACGACCACAGAGTCTCGTTCCTTCCCCATAATCCACGTCCCGAAAAATGACGCGCCGGGGTAGCTGTAATCTGGCAATCATGACCAAGGCTGGCTGTTTGGCCCCAGTTCAACTCCGCAATTTTCTGCGGCGCGATGCCCCAGGACTCCAAATATCGTCGAAGACCGAGCGAGGCAATGAAATGCGTGCTCTCGCCTTTAAGCAGAGCGGCAAGCTGCTCGATTGTAGCGCGATCCAGATGATCGTAATGATCGTGCGAGAGCAGCACAGCATCGAGCGACGGCAAATCTTTCAGGTCGAGGGTGGGAGGATAGAAGCGTTTCGGACCGGCAAACGACACAAAAGAGGTACGGTCACTCCAGACAGGATCGGTCAGGATTCGCCGTCCATCGATCTCGATCAGCACGCAGGAATGTCCCATCCAGGTGACGCGGAGCCCTCGGACAGGAGGGGCCGCGTACAGCGAGGTGTCCGTGCGAAATGGTCCGAGCGCGTGCTTGGGGTCCCCTTGCCGCCTCTCCAACAACAAGCGGCGAATCATTCGCCCCGCATGCCCAACGCCCATCACGGATGTAGGAACGGAATTGAGAAATTTGCCCCCCAGCATTTCTGCTGGAGCAACGACATCTGCGGCAGGATTCGACGTAGCGATGAATTTCGACATAATAGGTTGTGGTCAACGCAGCGCACCCTAATTGGATGCCCTGGATAACCGAATGATTCAAGATGACCGGAGTTGGCAAACTGTTACCACTGGACACCGGGATACAAGCTCGGTAAGCGAATGACCCGGTACTGGTTGTAGCCGGGCGTACGTGCCTGCCATACCGTTTGTGCTGCAGTCGGAGATGTCTGGTTCAACTCGTAGACAGTCGCACCGCCTTTTGAGGCGCAAAAATCTACTTCAACGTCGTTGTTCTGGAGTTGGTCCGTCTGGCCGCCAAAATAACTGTAGACGGAGGGCGATGGGTTGTAGTGAAACAGCATCGTCGCGGTCTTGGCTGTCTCATCCACTCGCAACACCATGGCCGTCGAGTAGCAGGCGGGCGCGCCGGTCGTGCCACAAGTTTGCCCGGATGGAAACAGCCGGTCATTCCCGTTGTCCATGACGCCAAGATCGAAGACCCCCGAGGTATTGGGGCTGAAGAAGTTGATGCCATGCTGCGCATAGAACCAGTCGGTCGGATCGGTCGCGCCAAGCAGCTTGAAATCGCGACCTTCTCCAAGACTCCAGATAATATTGCCGGTCCCTTTCCCGTCGTTGTAATCGATTTTGACGATCCTGTTCTGCTGCCGAATGGAAAGAAGGAGATTATGGTCTTCCGGCGAATACAGCAGCGCATTCGAGTGAGTCCAATCCGGAAACTGATAGGAATAGGGCGACGCCGGGGTGCCAAGCTGTTGAAACGGGTTCCACACCCAGGTGGGATTGTAGTTCTGATCCACATCGACGATCACTGTCCCCAGCACATTGCTGGTCCCCGGATAGCCGGGCAGGTTTGTATAGGGCTTGGTCATCCAGGCCAGCAGAAGCAGATGCCCGTTGGGCAATTGCAGTGCATCCGTGCAGAACGTCAGCAGGTTCAACCCGGTAAAACCATTTGCCGCAAGCGACTTGTTCAGTTGGTCGATGGTCAGCTCATGGATCGTGTTCCCTACCAGGTCTACCTCGCGAACGACCTCGATCGTCCCCGAAGGAATGTTCTGTTTCGCGGTGGGCGTGGCCACATATCCGATGACCATAAGAAAATGTCCGTTCGGCAGAGGCTTGATGGGGAAAATGACATTGGCCGCAGAGCCCGGTTCGCTTTGCGGAAATTGATACGTCCAGACGACATTTCCAGCCAAATCCGTGGCGAAGGCCTGGTTCAGGTTCGGAATTGGCTTGCTGCCGAACGTGACCGTGTCGAACAATTCCACGCCGGGCTGCGGAGTCTGCCCGCTGACTGGCGTCGTGATCGTCACTGGCACGGTCGGGGGTGTGGTGCCCGTTGCAAACGTGTGGTCCGTGTCCTGGAACGTGACCCCGTTGGCCAGCGTAACCAGCGCCTGCATGTGATAGGTGGAGGAGCCGCGCATTCCTGCCACTTCCATATTGATCTGGCCGCCATATTGGCTGGGTGCGGATTGGGACCATGTGTTCAATCCGTAGCTGGTGTCCGGCCCGAACTGCACCGACATTCCTCCGGGCTGGGGCAGATAGATGGAATAGTTCGCGACCAGAGGATTGGCTGTGCTGGTCACCACCCCCGCCTGAATGACTGCCACAACAGCGCTGGCGTTGCTGGCCGCTGGTGCGCTGACGAGAGCTGCCTGCACCACAACATTTTCACTTTGGCTGATGGTTGCGGGCGCAGTGTAATTGCCGTTTGCATCGATCATGCCCACGGTCGCATTGCCGCCAGCGACGCCGTTGACGGAAAATGCGATCGCTCCGCCTCCCGCCGCTGTCGCGGTAAAGTGAACAGTCTGCCCCGCGCCTACGGCCGCATTCTGTGGACTGATAGTGACTGTGCCAGACTGGGTGGGCGTGGGCGCTGGCTGCGTTGGAGCCGGTGGGTTGTTGGGCGGCGTGGGCGGTTTAGACGTCGAGGTCAGGCTGCTGGGTACACGGTCCGCACAACCTGAGAGTAACCCGATGAGGAGCAGTGAGATTCCGACGGAGGATCTGATCCTGCGTCCCGTTCTGAACATTCTTTCTCTCCAAGAAACTCGCGGACCGATGCCGCACACGAACCATGCCGCACACTATGGACGTAACTCGCTGATTTAGGTCACCCTGCTATTCGCAGAGAGACGCAACTTTATCTCGACACAGCTACACGGGACTGCAGAAACTCCGCATACGGCCCTTTGAAGTCCTGGATTTTGTGGTCCTCAAAATTCCAAATGCGCGTTGCCACCTCGTCAATCAGTTCCTGATCGTGGGTCACCAGTAGAACTGTTCCTTCATACTTCTGAAGCGCCTGGTTCAATGCGTTAATGGCTTCCAGGTCGAGGTGGTTTGTCGGTTCATCGAAAATGAGGAAATTCGGCTTCTGCATCATCAGCCTGCAGAACAACAGCCGGGCCGCTTCTCCCCCTGATAGCGCCTCGGTCGGCTTCAGACCTTCTTCTCCGCTGAAAAGCATCTGGCCCAACACGCCGCGAATATCTTCCTTTGTGGCTTTCGGATCGAACTGATGCAGCCAATCCGCCGCCGTCGTTCCTTTTTCAATTGTGGAGGTGTGATCTTGCGCAAAGTAACCAATCTGCGCCGCGTGTCCCCACTTCACCGCTCCGCTATCGATATCGTTGCTGGGATTGTCGCCAGGTACATGATCCACGTGGGGAGCGTGGGCCAGCAGCGCCTTGACCAGCGTTGTTTTACCCTGTCCGTTGCGGCCAATCAGACAAATCTTCTCGCCGCGAGTCACGGATGCGGTGAACCCATCGATGACAACATGGTCGCCATAGGCCTTGCGAACGCCTTCCGCCTCCAAAATGTGCTTGCCGGAGGGACGCAACTGGTCGAAGCGAATGTAGGGCCGCGCAATGTTCGACCGCGCCAGTTCACTGGTTTGCAGGCGCTCCACTTCCTTTTTGCGAGAGGTCACCTGGCTGGAACGGGTACCGGCCGAAAAGCGCGCGATAAATTCATTCAACTGGGCGATCTTCTTTTCGCGTTCTTCATTCTGCGCTTCCAGCCGTGTCCGCACCTGCGTCTTGGCCAGCACCATATCGTCGTAGCCGCCGGTATAGGTGATGATGGTCTGGTAGTCGATGTCGGCGATGTGCGTGCAAACGTTGTTCAGAAAATAACGATCGTGCGAGATCGTAATCAGCGTGCCTTCGCGGTGCGTCAAAAATTCTTCCAGCCAATGGATCGAATCGAGATCGAGATAGTTCGTCGGCTCATCCAGCAACAACGCCTGAGGATTGCCAAACAGGGCCTGCGCCAATAAAATCCTCATCTTCTGACCGCCTTGCAATTCGCCCATCTTGCGCTCGTGGACATCGTTCGAAATGTCGAGGCCCTGCAACAGGATGGCTGCATCGCTTTCCGCGGTATAGCCATCTTCTTCGCCGATGATGCCTTCCAACTCGCCGAGACGCATTCCGTCGGCGTCGTCCAATTCATGCTTCTCGTAAATCCGGTCGCGCTCTTCCAGCGCCGCCCACAATGCTTTGTTGCCCATGATCACGGTATCGATGACGCGATAGGCATCGAACGCATACTGGTCCTGACGCAGCACGCCCAGCTTCTTCGGACGCACCACGACGCCCTTCTGCGGGTCAAGGTCCCCGCTTAAGACTTTCATAAACGTGGTTTTGCCGGCTCCGTTGGGGCCAGTCAGGCCGTAGCGACGACCGGCGGTAAAGGTGGTGGATACATCTTCAAACAGGATCTTCGATCCATAGCGCATGCTTACATTGCTGACAGAAATCATATCTACCTCAAGTTTTTCACATTTGCGGCGGCAACGGTGCTGGACTCGCTGGAATAGGCCGTCTTATGCAACCAGATTTCGCTTTCGTCGCAGGCTCGAATATCATGGGGAGTCCAATCATCCGCAAGCCATCGAGCGGAATCGGCTGGCCAGTTTCCGTAACATGCCAGAAAATCGGGGAGCCACGAAAGGAAATCCTGGAATGAACGATACGAAGCAACTCGACCTGAAGCCGCGTGAGGTCTGCCGCTGGGACCTTGTCAGTCTTGGCGAGGTGATGCTGCGCCTGGACCCAGGCGACGAGCGAGTGGCCACCACGAGGAGCTTTCGCGCCTGGGAGGGCGGCGGCGAATACAACGTCGCGCGCGGTCTGCGGCGCTGCTTTAATCTGCGTACGGCCATCGTCACAGCACTGGCCGACAATCCCGTGGGCCGGCTGATTGAGGACATGATGTTGCAGGGCGGCGTCGATCTGTCGCACCTGCTGTGGGTTCCCTACGACGGCGTTGGCCGAACTGTTCGCAATGGACTGAATTTTACCGAGCGTGGATTTGGCGTGCGCGCCGCGCTTGGCTGCTCCGACCGCGGACATACGGCCGCATCGCAGTTACAGCCGGGAATGATCGACTGGGATGAAATTTTTGGCCGCGAGGGAGCGCGCTGGTTTCATACAGGCGGCATCTTTTGCGCACTGTCTGAGACGGCGCCGCTGGTGGCCCGCGAAGCAATGGAGGCGGCGCATCGGCATGGCACCGTCATTTCCTATGACCTGAACTATCGCGACTCGCTGTGGAAATCGATTGGCGGCAAGAAGCGCGCCTGCGAAGTGAATCGGGAACTGGCCAGCCTGG
>JAJZDO010000829.1 GCA_021805955.1 Acidobacteriota bacterium | reverse complement strand
CAGGCCGCGATTTTTCATCTTGCCAACCATCACCGAAAAATCTCCCACCTTGCTCCGTTTCGCCGCGTAAATACTTGCGTTCCGCATATGCGGCATAAACTCTGATTGTATCGCAATCGCGCCATAATCCGCCTGCTTGACCCAAGCGCTGCGGCGGAACTTGCGCTCCATGGCCGGCTCGCATATGGTGATTCCAGTTGCAGGTTATCGTATTTCCACCGGGTAATCGCCCTGGCTCAGACGATACTTGCGCGGAGGTTTCAGCCATGCTTTCAATGGATCGTCGCAGCTTCGTCCGCAACTCGATGCTTTCTGCCGCAGCACTGGCACAATCAATCTCCCATCTGACCGCGCTTGCGGAGCAGGTGGCACAGACGCGGGACTCCAACGGGATGCTGTATCGGACACTGGGCAAAACCGGCGAGCGGGTCTCAGTCATCGGGCTGGGTGGGTATCACATCGGCAAGCCGAGTTTGAGCGAAGAGGACTCGATTGCGCTCACCCGTAAAGCCATCGACGGCGGCATCAATTTCATGGACAACTGCTGGGACTACAACGGCGGAGTCAGCGAAATCCGCATGGGCAAAGCGCTCCGCGATGGCTATCGGCAGCGCGTTTTCCTCATGACCAAGATCGACGGTCGAACCAAGGCCGCCGCCGCGCAGCAGATCGATGAGAGTCTTCGCCGACTCCAGACCGATCACGTCGATCTGATGCAGTTGCATGAAGTCATTCGCCTGGAAGACCCCGATCGCGCCTTTGCCGCTGGAGGCGCGATAGAAGCTCTGACAGAAGCGCGACAGGCGGGCAAGATCCGCTTTATCGGCTTCACGGGCCACAAAGACCCGTACGTCCATCTGCGCATGCTGGAGATGGCCCGCAAACATGACTTTCATTTCGACACGGTCCAGATGCCGCTCAATGTCATGGACGCTCATTTTCGCAGCTTCGCCCACGACGTGCTCCCTGTGCTTGTCCGCGAAGGGATCGCACCGCTTGGGATGAAGGCGTTTGGTGATCACTTTATCCTCGACAGCGGCACCGTCCAGCCGATGGAGTGCCTGCATTACTGCCTGAACCTGCCCATTTCTGTACAGATCACCGGCATCGACAGCGATGCCATCCTGCAGCAGGCGCTCACGGCAGCCAGCACTTTCCGGCCACTCAGCCAGCAACAGGTGGCATCCATTCTGGACAAGACTCGCGTCGCCGCTGCGAACGGACAATACGAGTTGTACAAAACCACCAACCACTTTGACGGCACCGCGCACCGCCCCTCAGTTCTCGGCTGATTTGCCCTCGCTCATCCCCGCTCGAAAGACAGGAAACGCTCGCATTCTGCGGGATGTCAAAATAAATATTTGCCCTGTCAAATACCTTTCGGTCTTCTTTTTGTCCTCTGAACAGTGAGCTGGACACGGATTTTCACAGGCGATACTGTCAGTCTGGCAGCTCATCAAGCGCCTGCACGATACTCCATAGAAAATGACTGAGGTCACTTATGCGTAACGCACCAGCTCTCGCAACCACATCAGCCATGCTTTGTTCCTTTGCCGCCGCGCTCGTTCTGGCAGGCTGCTCCAGCGGCGGCGGCATGTCCTCGATGTCCTCCGGCTCCGGAACTTCCTCGATGAACAGCGCTGTGCTCAACCAGCTCGTCACCGTGCAGACGATCGGCTCGACGGTCGACCCGATGAACGGCGACAACAATCCCTACGGCCTGGCCATTGAACCCGTCACCGCGGGGACAGAGACCATGGGCAATCTGATGGTCTGCAACTTCAATGACTCGATGGGCAACGCCGGCAACGGCACCACAATGGTCCAGCTTGCGCCGATGCCCGGCTCCAAGCCCATGCGCTTTGCTCAGGATCCAAGCCTGAAGGGCTGCGACGCCATCGCCATCAACACCAAGGCGGGCTTCCCCTGGGTAGCGGCTTACACCGCCATGGACAACCCCATCGTGAGCACCTCCGGCTCGGTCGTCAACACGCTTGCAACCGCATACACCTGGATGCATCCGTGGGGCCAGGTCTACGCCGTGCCGGCGGCGACGCTTACCATGGCCGTGCCAACCTTCTACGTGACCGACGCCGGCGACGGATCGGTGGTCGCCATCCGCCTCACCAGCTCCGGCTTCATGTTCCAGAAGATCGCCAAGGGCTTCCCGGTCAACCTCACTTCGTCCTACGGCATTCTGGCGCCAGCCGGACTGACGTATGACCAGCCCTCGGATACGCTGTACGTCGTCTCGAGCGATACCAACAGCATTGTCGCGCTGACCAACGCCTCTACGCTCACCGATGGCGGCATCACCGTCTCCGGCACTGCCTCCACCGGACTCAGCTTCAGTGGACCGATGGCCAGCCACGCCAAGGTCATCTACAACGGCATGCCGCTCAACTATCCCGTCAGCATGGCTGAGCTGTACAATGGCGATCTGATTGTCGGCAACACCGGTGACAACAACATGATCGAGATCACGCCCACCGGACTGGTTGCCGCCACCAAGCTCGTCGACAGCGGCAACGCCGGAGCCATCTTCGGCATCGCCACAGCGGGCACCAGCGTTAATAGCCAGGTCGTCTTCTTCAACGACGATAACACCAACACGGTAGTCGCCATCAGCCTGGCCGGCTCTACGGCCTCGATGGGCGGATCCGGCGGCGGATCGCCTTACAACAAAGGCGCAGGTAAGACGCTATAGTCGCCTTCAAAACCCGGAAAGGCGCAGGAATAATCCTGCGCCTTTCGTCTTTTCCACGAACTCGGCTTGCTTAGAAATCTTCGCCGAAAGCAACCTCACCCTCCACTGCGGACTGATAGGCAGAGACACGACGCTCAAAGAAATTTGTCAGCTCTTGCACGTCCTGCAGCTCCATAAAAGCGAAGGGGTTTTTGGTTTTGAAGACTGGATCAATTCCCAGACGCTTTAGCCGAGCATCGGCCACATAGCCAAGGTACTGACGCATCTCACGCAGCGAAAGTCCGGCAACGCCGCCCGCCAGCAGATCTTCGGCAAACTGTACCTCGGCGTCCACCGCCTCTTGCAGCATGGTCACGATCTTCCGCTCCAGATCAGCGTCCCACAGATCCGGCTCCTGCGCCCGCACCACATTCACCACCTCAAAGGCAAACTCAAGGTGGCAGCTCTCATCGCGAAAGACCCAGTTTGTGCCAGCAGCCAATCCATGCAGCAGGCCACGCGAGCGGAAGTAGTAGACATACGCGAAGGCTGCAAAGAAAAACAGCCCCTCGATGCAGGATGCAAAGCAGATCAGATTCAGCAGAAACTGTCGCCGGTCCTCGCGCGATCGCAACTCATCCAGTTTCTGGATGGAGTCCATCCACTTCATGCAGAAGTCAGCTTTCTTGGAGATCGACGGGATGTTTTCAACGGCTGCAAAAGCGGCCGCGCGCTCGTCGGGATCGGGTACGTAGTTATCCAGCAAGGTCAGATAGAACTGCACGTGCACGGCTTCTTCAAATAACTGCCGCGACAGATAGAGCCGCGCCTCGGGTGAGTTAATGTGCTTGTACAGATTCAGCACCAGATTGTTGGAGACGATGCTGTCGCCCGTGGCGAAGAAAGCCACCAGCCGTTGAATCACATGCACTTCTGCGGGTGTAATTTTCTGTTTCAGGTCCGTCAGATCGCTTTGGAAATCGATCTCTTCGACGGTCCAGGTGTTCTTGATGCCGTCGCGAAACATCTCGTAAAAAACAGGAAAGCGCATTGGACGCAGCGTGAGGCAAAGACCCGGGTCCAAAATGAACTCAGGGGGTGCGACGGAACTGCGCCGAGCGGGTGCTGCGGGAATTGCTGTTGCCATGATGCTCTCCTCAACTTCCAATCATTGTTTGAAAACTTCTCTCGATCGCGGTTACTGGCAGGCTTCACAGGACTCTGGATTTTCCAGCGAACAGGCCACGGCGGCCTGCGCGCTGATCGTGCTTCTCGTGGTCGCTGTCTGTACAGTGGTCTTGGCAATCTTGGTGGCTGGGCGAGAACGCAGATAGTAGGTCGTCTTCAGCCCCTGCTTCCAGGCGTACATATACATCGAAGAGAGCCGGCCGATATTCGGCGACTCGACAAAGAGATTCAGCGACTGCGCCTGATCGATGAAGGCTCCCCGCGCTGCTGCCATGTCAATCAATCCGCGCATGGGGATCTCCCATACAGTGCGATAGAGCTGCTTCAGATCGTCCGGGAGTTCGTCGATTCCCTGCACCGATCCTTCGCCGAGCTTGAGCTTCGTGCGAATTGCCTCCGTCCACAAGCCGCGCTGCTTCAGGTCTTCGATCAAATAGCGATTGACCTGGAGAAACTCGCCGGAAAGCGTTTCGCGTTTGAAGAGGTTGGAAATTTGCGGCTCGATGCACTCGTAGCAGCCGACGATGGAAGCGATGGTGGCCGTGGGCGCTACGGCGATCACCAGGGAATTGCGCACACCGGAGTGCAGGATGCGTGCTCGCAAAGCATCCCATCGCTCCATATCCATCGGCTTCACACCCCACAGATCAAACTGAAGTTGCCCTTTGGCCAGCCGTGTTTCGCTGAATCGCTCATGGGGTCCAGCAGCTTCGGCCAGCTCCACGGAGGCCGTCAACGCATGGAAATAAATCTCTTCCTGAATCTGCGTGGAAACCTGCTGCGCCGCAGCGGAATCAAACGGTAGTCGAAGCTGGAAGAAGACATCCTGAAGCCCCATCACACCGAGTCCAACCGGTCGCCATTGCGCATTCGAGCTGGCTGCCTGTTGCACGGGGTAATAGTTGATGTCGATGACGCGATCCAACATCGGAATGGCTGCTCGCACGGTTCTGCCCAGCTTCTCAAAATCAAATACCGGCTGACCCGAAGCATCTGTTGTCACATGACGGCCCAGGTTGATCGATCCCAGATTGCAGACCGCCGTTTGATCCCTGGAAGTGACTTCCGTGATCTCGGTGCAAAGGTTCGACAGATGCACCACATTGCCCGGCGCGCCCGTCTGGTTGCACTTCATGTTGGTTGCGTCCTTGAAGGTCATCCATCCATTGCCCGTTTCGGCCAGCGTACGCATCATGCGCGCATAGAGATCCCGCGCCTTCACCTGTCGCTTCCACAGCTTTTCTGCTTCGGCTGCTTCGTAGGCTTTGCGAAAATCCTCGCCAAAAAGATCCGGCAGCGTGGGAACGTCTTTGGGATCAAAGAGTGACCAGATGCCATCGGTCTCCACACGCTCCATGAAGAGGTCGGGGATCCAGTTGGCAAGATTCAGGTTGTAGGTCCGTCGCGCGCCGTCGCCGGTGTTGTCCTTCAACTCCAGAAAGGATTCGACATCGGCGTGCCAAGGCTCGAGATAGACGCAGCATGCGCCTTTGCGCTTCCCACCCTGGTTCACCGCTGCCACCGATGAGTCCAGCGTTCGCAGCCACGGCACGATTCCGTTGGACAGCCCATTGGTCGCGCGGATCAGCGAACCCTCCGAGCGCACGCGATGAAACGCCAGCCCGATGCCGCCTGAAAACTTCGACAACAGAGCTACATTTTTGTACGTGTCGTAGATGCTCTCCAGCGAATCCTGCGGCGAGTCATGCAGATAACAGGAGGACATTTGCGCATGCTTGGTGCCGGAGTTGAATAGCGTCGGGGACGAAGGCATGTAGTCGAGCGAAGCAATCAGGCGATAGAAGTCAATGGCCTCCTGCGGTGAGCCAGCCAGTCCGCACGCTACGCGCAAAAAGAAATACTGCGGCGTCTCGATGACATGCCGGGAGATTGGATCGCGCAAAAGGTAGCGATCATAGACGGTGCGCAGTCCAAAGTACTCGAAGCGGTCGGAGAAGCTCTCATCCACAGCATGATTCAGCTTGCGGGCGTGCATCGCCACAAACTCCGCCGTCGCCGCGCTCACCACGCCTTCCTGGTGTCCGTAGGCAATGGCCTGCGAAAA
>JAJZDO010000558.1 GCA_021805955.1 Acidobacteriota bacterium | reverse complement strand
CCTCCAAACTCAACTTCTCTGCATCGTGCATGCGGATGTTCACATCCCAGCATGACTATCCTTCAGGCTCATCTTGTATTGGAATCAATACCGGCCTTCAGGCTCATCTTGTATTGGAAGAGAGTTTACCTTGCAGTACGTAGCCGGTCACGATAGCATTAAAACAACCATGCGCTGCGTGCACCCACAGGCCGACGCCGTTCAAAGACTTTTCGTCCGGTTGGCGGCGATTGATCGCAACGAGCTACGGCTGCGGAAACGCAAAGTGTCCACGGTCGGTGCAAAATCCGGTGCAGCGACCACAGTCCCTCAAGAGCTTTCCGGATAAACAATTGAAAAATAAGCAGTTGTTAGCACGCGGAAGTGGTGAAATGGCAGACACACCATCTTGAGGGGGTGGCGCCGAAAGGCATGGGGGTTCAAGTCCCCCCTTCCGCACCAAAAACATAGTTTTTGTCGCCCTTGCGCACATCGTTTTCTACTCGAAAGTGACCGAATGATCTATCTTTTTACAGTTCTTCACGTCGTCGTATGTTTCGTTCTAATCGGAATTATCCTGTTGCAGCCGGGTAAGGGCGCAGATCTTGCAGGCGCATTTGGCGGGCAGGGTTCGCAGACTGCATTTGGCCCGCGCGGCACTGTCAATATCCTCACCAAGGTGACCACCTGGGCAGCCATCATTTTTGCGATTACTTCGGTATCGCTGACGGTTTTGGTCGCGCGCCACAGCACCGGTCACTCGGTTTTGCAGGGAGTGCAATCGGCGCCGGCGCAGAGCAGTCAACACAGCAAATAACTTGCCGCGCAACCGACGTACTGAATCCAGAGGCGAAACGTCAGGCTTTCCACTGACAGCCACTGTAGTGAGCGCCTTTTGGCAATGGGTTGGTTTCCCGGTTCAACCCGACATTCTTCGCTGATCGCTCCTATGATTCATGAGATTTTCCCTGTCGGACCGCTCGCCTGCAACTGCAGCATTCTCGCGGATGAGATCTCGCGGCGAGCTACCGTTATCGATCCCGGTGCGGATATCGACACGATTCTATCTGTCTTGAAACAGCACTACCTGACGGTGGAGCAGATTATCATTACCCACGCGCACATCGACCATGTGGGTGGCGCGGTGAGGTTAAAACGTCTGACCGGCGCCCCAATCTACATGAACCAACATGACCTGCCGCTGCTGAAGATGATGGATATGCAAGCAGGATGGCTGGGAGTTCCTGTGCCTGAGGTGTCCGCTCCGGATGTCGACGCCTCCGACCTGCTGGCCCTGACCATCGCTGGGGAACCCGCGAAGGTTTTACACACGCCGGGGCATACAGAAGGCAGCATTTGCCTGTACCTGCCAACGCCCCAACTCCTGCTGGCGGGCGACACTCTCTTCGCTGGCTCGATTGGCCGCACCGATCTTCCCGGCGGCGACCTCCGTAAGATTCTGCGCTCCTTGAAGGAACGGTTATTGACACTGCCGGATGCCACACGCGTCATTCCCGGCCATGGACCTGAGACCACAATTGGCGAGGAGCGGGAAACAAATCCGTTCTTGATCAACTCGTAAGGGTGCATGATTACATCAGCGCGCCGTCTTCGGGTCAGGCAATCGAGCGAATCAACCGAGCAATTCCCTCGGCAAACTCAGCCGTCGGCGGCAGCAAACTCAACACAATCCATCCATCGCCATCGAACCCATAAAAGTGTCCTGGGTGCACAACGACCCGCTCTCGCTCCATCAAGCGAATGGCGAGAGCATCGCCGCTCATCAATGCGGGCACTCGCAGAACCGCATACCATCCGCCCTGAAACGCCAGGCGAGAAACCGCAGGCGCACCTGCAAGTTGCCGGTCCATTGTCGCCAGATTTTCGCGTACGCGCTGAACAATCTGCTGCTGCACCTCACTCCGTGTTGCAAGCAAGTACGGCATTGCGTGCTGCACCGGAGCATTGATCGAGAGAAATGTATCCGCAATGACTTCTAACCTAGCGATCACAGCTTCCAACAACCGCTCAGGACCAAATGCGGCAATCCAGGCTGCCTTCATCTGCGGCAATCCAGCGACCTTGCTCAGGCCGCTGAGCGCATAGGTCAGCACCGGATGTTCTCCCGTTGAAAAACTGGCATGCGCATTCTCGCCTGCGTCCGCCGTATCCAGCGCGTAATCCAGAAACACTTCATCGACGATCAGCGCCAATCCGTGTTCCTGGCAAATACTTTCAAGCAATCGCCGTTCCTCCTGCGAAGTGAAGTGTCCGGTTGGATTATTGGGGTGGACCACGACGACGGCACGCGTTCGCGGTGTGATCCGGGCCATCAAGGTTGCCAAGTCGAGATGCCATCCGTGATCGTAAAACAGAGGATACGGCACCAGCCGAACATCATCGAGGTCGGCCAGAAATTCAAATAAAGGATAGCTGGGCTGCGCGATAAGGATTTCCGCGCCCGGATCGCAGTGCAGTCGAAACAGGTAGCTGTAGGCCTCGCTGGTGCTTGTCGTCAGAAAAATCCGCTCAGCCGCAATCTGCGCAGAGGTAGCCTCGGCGTAATACTCGGCGACTGCAGTGCGCGCGATCAAAAGCCCTCTCGGATCAGGCGCATATTCCAGGCATTCGGGTCGGCTCAGGGCGCGTAGGATACCCGCGCGTTCGTAGTGAAATCCGCAAGTTGTTGGATTCGAGGCGGTCAGGTCGAAAACGGGCCCGCCGCCCGCGCGCAATCGTTCCAGCGCCGCTGCGTACGCGGTCTTTTCCAGGTTCCAATCGGTTCGTCGAGAAAATTTCTGCATCATACTTCATATCTCATGTTGGCTCTGCCGGGGCCGTGTAGAAATGCCGCCTGATACAGACTATTCTGAAATCCTGGCAGCGCTGCGGCGCAAATTGTTCGTGAGACAATGGCATCATATTTCTTTCTGCGCGTCCTGCGCTTTGGTCAGATCCAGCCAAGGAGGAACCATGGAACGTCGAGACTTCATCAAGCAAGGAACATTCGCTGCCATCGCAGCCACCAGCGGTAGCCTCTCACCATCGTGGGCAAAGTCCGACGCCCTGAAGAATGCCGACCCCATCGCCCGACGGCGTCTTGGCAAAACAGACGTTCATCTTTCCATTATTGGGATGGGCGGCATTGTGGTGATGAACAGCACTCCCGCGGCCTCCAAAAGCATTGTGGCGGAAGCTGTGGATCGCGGCATCAATTACTTTGACGTTGCCCCCAGTTATGGCGACGCGCAGCAGCTTCTCGGCCCCGCACTGGCGCCGTACCGCGCAAAAAGCTTTCTGGCCTGCAAGACGGGCAAGCGCGACAAGGCCGGCTCGCGCGCTGCGCTGGAAGAGTCCCTCAAATTATTGCAGACCGATCATGTCGATCTGTATCAGTTTCACGCCCTCACCAAGATGACGGAGCTAGATCAAATTCTAGGACCAAACGGGGCCATGGAAACCTTTGAGGCGGCGCGCAAAGAAGGGAAGATTCGCTACATCGGTTTCTCTGCGCATTCGGTCGAAACGGCGGTCGCCGCGATGGACAGATATCCCTTCGATACGGTTCTGTTCCCCATCAATTGGGTGCTGGTGTCGCAGGCGAACTTCGGACCCCAGGTGATTCAGAAGGCACAGGAAAAAGGCGTTGGCATGCTGGCCATCAAGAGTATGGCGAAGACAGTATGGCCGACTTCGGAGAAAAAAGACCATCCAAACCCTAAGTGCTGGTATGAGCCCGCGAATTTTCCCCACGAGGCATCGCTCGGCCTGCGATATACATTAGGACATTCCATCACCGCGGCCATACCTCCCGGCGAAGAGGCATATTTCCGCCTGGCTATGGATGTCGCGCAACAATACAAGCCGCTCGATTCCCAAGAGGAGCATGCGCTCTTAAGCAAGGCATCTGACGTGGAACCGATCTTTCATCGTGGAAACGATGTCTAGCTTCTCCTAGGTCGCGGACGCATCGCTCAATCCATGAGATTTTTCAGGACGATGACAGATCTGGAGATAGAAACATGAAACGTCGCGAATTTATCAAGACCGCTGCGGCATCTGCTATCGTGCTGTCCAGATCTGGATTTGCGGAAACCAAGGATGGCATTCCATATCGAATCCTTGGCCATACAGGCGAAAGGCTTTCGATGGTCGGGGTCGGAGGCCATCATATTGGTCGTCCGGCGGTACCGGAGGCAATCGGTATTCGGATCATACGAACAGCGCTCGACAATGGAGTGAATTTTCTCGACAACGCCTGGGATTACAACGACGGCGTCAGCGAAATTCGAATGGGCAAGGCCCTGCGCGATGGCTACAGGCACAAAGCGTTTTTGATGACAAAAATCGACGGCCGTACAAAACAGGCCGCCACACAGCAGATCGAAGAATCTCTGCGTCGCTTGCAAACCGGCCATATAGATCTATTGCAGATCCACGAAATCATTCGGATGAACGATCCGGAGCGAGTCTTCGCACCGGGGGGATGCATGGAAGCTTTGCTGGCCGCCAGGCAGGCTGGCAAGATTCGTTACATTGGATTCACCGGCCACAAAAGTCCAGAGATGCATCTCCACATGCTGAATGTCGCGTTCAAGCACAACTTTACCTTCGATGCGGTGCAGATGCCGCTAAACGTCATGGATGCCCACTTTGAAAGTTTCCAGAAACTTGTGTTACCGGTGCTGAAAAAACACAATATTGGCGCACTGGGCATGAAACCCATGGGCGATGCAATCATTTTGCAAAGCAATACGGCAACGCCGGTGGAATGTCTGCAGTACGCGATGAATTTGCCAGTCACCACCGTAATCACCGGTTGCGATAGCATGAAGATCCTCGATCAGGCGTTGCATACGGCGCGCACTTTCAGGCCGTTAAGCCATGCAGAGGTCGCCGCCATTCTTGCGAAGACTGCGACGGTCGCGCAAAACGGCCAGTTTGAGGAATACAAGACGACCCACCATTTTGACGGGACATACCAGAATCCGAGATGGTTGGGATAGGTTAAAAATGGGAATTGAAACTGCTATGGAACTTTCGCAGAAACAATCGCACCTCGAAGACCGCATCCGTGAGTTAGGCAGCGTTCTGGTCGCCTACTCCGGCGGAATCGACTCGGCGTATTTGGCGTACACGGCCCATCGGGTCCTGGGCGATAACATGCTGGCCGTTCTTGCCGACTCCGCCAGTCTTTCGCGCGCGCACTTTGCGGATGCCTTGCGTTTTGCCGAAGAACATTCGATCCCAATCCAGGTTCTGGCGACTGCGGAACTGGACGATCCCGAATATGTGAAGAACGATGCGACTCGCTGCTTCCATTGCAAAGACGAGCTCTTTTCCGTCATGGAAAAAGCGCATCGCGGATCAAAATTTCGGCATTTGGCGTACGGCATGAACGTCGACGACCGCGGCGAGTATCGTCCTGGCCAGCAAGCTGCAACCGTGCACGGTGTACTGGCCCCGTTGACCGAAGCTGGATTGACGAAGCAGGAAATTCGCACCTTGGCGCTGCAGGCGGGATTGCGCATCTGGGACAAACCGGCGTCGGCCTGTCTTTCTTCCCGTGTCGAATATGGGCGCCCGGTCACCCGAGAAGTGTTGCAGCAGGTGGAAGACGGCGAAGCGTTGTTGCATCGGATGGGATTTCGGCAATTCCGCGTGCGTTATCACGGAGAGATGGTGCGAATTGAAATTGCTCGCGAAGAAATGCCGCGCGCGCTGAACATGGAAGCCCTAGACCGGATGACAGCAGGCTTTCGCACACTGGGCTTTAAATACGTCACGCTGGACTGCGAGGGCTATCGCTCCGGCTCGATGAATGCCATCCTTCCAGTGGAGGCTATTCGTTCCATCAACCTGCAATAGACTTGTCGCATCTGCTATCGATCGCACTACACCAGCGGCAGCCTTGGAACTTTGAATCTTATGCGAATTGCTTATCTTGAATGCTTTGCTGGA
>JAJZDO010000969.1 GCA_021805955.1 Acidobacteriota bacterium | reverse complement strand
AAACGTTCTGGGAGACGCGGTACTGAGGGGGCCAACCATTGCTGGCGCCGGAAGTGGAGCTGTCGATACAGTTTCAGCGGGGACTGCTTCGGGCGCGGCCGAGCCAGTTTGTTTGGCATTTGCGTCCGCAGCGGACTGTCCACTAATTTGCGCACGCATCGGTGGGCCAGGGAATATACTCAGGGCAACGAGCGCCAATAGAGCCCTTTTACTCCCAGGCAAGGTGTTTTTGTTGCGATCTAGCGGAAACACATTCACGTTCTTTCTTCTCGAGCGTTCCTCAGCCTGGGTACTAGCAAAGCCCAGGTAACAAAATATTAGAAAACCTATCGCCGTCATGCAGCTAATTCCAGTTAAGATAGTCGCCAACATAATTGCCTGCCCAGATCGGACGCTTCTTCCGACCTAGGATTAGTTCACAAGGCCCGAAGTAAAAAGTGCGTAAGAAGATCGTAAGAAAGTTATAAGGACGAGGCGGCCTGGACCCCTTCCGGAACAAAGCGGTATCCAACCCAGGGTTCGGTCAGGATGTAGTGCGGCTTTTCGCCCGGTTCAATCTTCCGGCGGAGCTGCCCAATCAGGACGCGCAGCGATTCCGGCTGGTCTATGTTGTAACCGCCCCAGACCGCAACCATCAGCGTGCGCCGGGTGACGACCCGATCAGGGTAGCGCGACATGGCATGGAGCAGATCAAATTCCTTCGGTGTCAGATGGACTTCTGCCCCTCGTACAAAAACCTGCCGCGAAGCTGGGTCGATACGGAAATCCCCCAGCGTCGCTTCCGCATTCTTGTCTTTCGCGGCTGTGTGGCTGGATCGCCGCAGGACCGCGCGAATTCTAGCCAGAAGCTCATTGATCTGGAACGGCTTGGTCACATAGTCGTCGGCTCCGGCGTCCAGTGCCTCGACCTTCATCTTCTCCTGGTTGCGCACAGACAACACCAGGATGGGAACATTGGATTGCTTTCGTATGGCGCGGCAGAGTTCCACGCCGTCCAGCTTGGGCATGGCCAGATCTGTGATGATCAGCTCGGCTGGCCAATCGATCAATATGGCCAGCGCGGATTCTCCGTCCGCCGCGGATCGAACCTGGTATCCCTGCGCGGTACATGCCATGGAGACGACGCGGGTAATTTGCGGCTCGTCATCGACGATCAGGATTTTCGCTGGGTCAGTACTATCGCGCGGTGTTGTTGCTTGATCCGTCATGTCCGCTCAATGCTGCTCTTGCGTCACAATATGGACATCCACATGGGGCGCTTCACGAAGCAGCCGCTGAATTGCCATGAAGTAGCGATAGTTTCCCCAGCCGCGAACCGCCGACCGGCCCAGGATGATCTGCGTGATGCGGTGTTCCCTCACAAACTCCCCTAGAGTGGTGGCAACCTTCCCGCCCTGCAAACGAAAAATCCTGGCCGAAAGGTTTTCCGCAAAGCGCAGATTGGCGGCCAGGTTCCGGCTCTTCTCTTCACTTGCGTCGTCTGGCAGGTCTACATGCAAAATATAAAATTCGGCGTCCATGCCTTCGGCCATGCGCGCGCCGCGCGCAATCAGCTGCTGCGAGGCCGGATTCGAACTGACGCACACCGCCACTCGCTCCTGTACCATCCAATCCTGGCCGAGCTGCTTGCGGCGCAGGTAGGCGTCTAAATTTTGATCGACAGCATGGGTGACGCGCTTCAGCGCCAACTCGCGCAGCGCGAGGAGGTTTCCCCGGCGGAAGAAATTGGCCAGAGACCGCTCAATGCGTTCGGCTGGATAAATGTCCCCGCGGCGCATCCGGGTTTGCAACGCTTCGGGAGTGACGTCGACCAAAACCACTTCGTCGGCCCGGTCCAGCACCCAGTCCGGCACCGTTTCACGCACGGTAATGCCCGTAATGCTCTGCACTGTGGGAGCCACGCTTTCGACGTGCTGTACGTTCAGCGCGGAAAGAACATCGATGCGGTTCTGCAGCAGCTCCAGCACATCCTCATAGCGTTTTTCGTGCTTGCTTCCTGGAATGTTCGTGTGCGCCAGTTCATCGATTACCACTACTGTCGGCTTTCTAGACAGCACGGCGTCCAGATCAAGCTCTTCAAAAAATGTGCCCTTATATTCGACACGCCGAGTCGGAACCGCCTCCATCTGGCTGGCCAACTCGATCACGCGAGGACGTTGATGTGTCTCAACGAATCCGATTACCACATCTTCGCCGCGTTTACTGCGCCGGATGGCTTCGCTCAGCATGTTGAACGTTTTGCCAACGCCAGGGGCATAGCCCAGAAAGACCTTGAAAATCCCCGCCGTCTTTTCCGGAGCGGCTGTTTCCAGCCACTGCTCAGGCGTTTTGATCGGCTTTATGTTTCCGGTTTGTGGGCTCATAGCTTACGCGACCTGAGTAGAATTGTAATGGTGTTGCCGCATAGAACATCTCCGATGGTTCGTTACGCAGCGTCCGTGCTCGTGGTCGCTGTGATTGTCTGGATATATTTTTCCCTGCTGCATGTCAATCACACCACAGTTGCTCTTACTTTATTGTTATACGTTCTATTTATTGCAGGGCAATGGGGGCTTTCCAACGCCATCTTCACTTCAGTCCTTTCCACCCTGGCGTTAAATTTTTTCTTTCTTCCTCCGATTGGAAAATTCACTGTCGCCGATCCGGAGAACTGGGTTTCTCTCGGCGCGTTCCTCATCACCGCAATCCTGTCCAGCCGTCTCTCCGACCGTGCCCGAGATGAAGCCAAAGAGGCCAAAAGTCAAAGAATCGAAATGGAGCGTCTGTACGACTTCAGCCGGCAGTTGCTGGCCACCGACAATATCCTCGACCTGTTGAATTCCATTCCCAAGATTATTACGGCCACGTTCTTTATAGAGGGCGCTGCTTTGCTGGTCACTGCCCGAGGCCGCATCTACCATTCCGGTAGAAGCAGTGAGCGGATCGGCGATGAGATGCTCCGCGCCGCCTCCCACGAACGCGACATTCAGAGAAACGATGAGACGGGAATAACTCTGATCCCGCTCATGATGGGCGTGCGTCCCATTGGCGCACTGGGGATTCTTGGCAAAAGGCCGTCGAGGCAGAGTTTGGAGGCATTGGGCAGCATGGTGGCCATCGCCGTGGAACGAGCCGGAGCCGTCGAGCAGCTGGGAAAAACAGAAGCCGCGCGAGAAAGTGAACAGATTCGAAGCGCACTACTGGATTCCGTGACCCATGAGCTGCGAACGCCTCTCACTTCCATTATGGGGGCCGTCAGCAGCCTGCGTTCACAACTGCAGTTGACAGATCAGGAACGAAACGAGCTGCTCGCCATCATTGACGAGGAAAGTGGACGCCTGAACCGTTTGATTGAAGAAGCTGTCGAAATGGCGCAGTTGGATGCCCATGAAGTGCAATTGGACCTGCAACTTCACCCGATCCAGGAACTTGTCGATCTATCGGTCAAGAATGCCCAGGAAGTCGTTGCCTCCCATCCCATAAGCGTGCGTCTACCGAACAACCTGCAACCTGTCCTGTTCGACTTGCGCATGATCGAAAAAGTCCTCCATCATCTGCTGGAAAACGCCGCAAAATACTCGCTTCCCGGCAGTCCTGTCTGCATCAGCGCGGAACAGACTAAGGACGCGCTTGTCGTCAGCGTGGCCGATCGTGGAGTTGGAATCGGGATGCTGGAAAAGAGCTTTATCTTCGACAAGTTTTACCGCGGCCCAGGACAACGCTACAAGGTCCACGGAACTGGAATGGGACTGGCCATCGCCAAGGCCATCGTGGAAGCGCATGGCGGCAAAATCACCGTAACCAGTCAAGTCGGACACGGTTCCGTCTTCTCGTTTGAGTTGCCGCTTCAGCCGCACATGCCGGAACCGAGTAGTTGACCGGCACACGCGTCCGCCGGCCCTTGGCCGAGGAACGATGGGACTGATAGTCTGAAGG
The DNA here is from genome assembly GCA_021805955.1 of Acidobacteriota bacterium. The sequence goes on along the minus strand of JAJZDO010000969.1, from coordinate 2,028 downwards.
TTCGACCGCAGGCAGCCGAAGACGGGGAACTTTCCCCATCGTACCTGCATCCAAATTTTAGGATCACAACCTAAGGAGAACTACATATGCAACGCAAAGCAAGCGCAGTCTGGCACGGCACGCTGAAAGAAGGCAAAGGTACCATTTCTACTGAGAGCGGAGTGCTGAAAGATACCGCATACTCCTTTCATACACGCTTTGAAGATGGCAAAGGAACCAACCCGGAAGAGTTGATTGCCGCCGCTCACGCCGGCTGTTTCACCATGGCATTAAGCAGCCAACTGACCAATGCGAAGCTGACACCAGACTCGCTGGAAACCACCGCGGAAGTTACGCTTGAAATGCTCCAGGGCGGTCCGACCGTCACCAAGATCCATCTGACCACGCGCGCGAAAGTGCCGGGCGCCAGCAAAGAGGCCTTTGCGACCGCGGCGAATGAAGCGAAGATCAATTGCCCCATCTCGCGCCTGTTGAAGGCAGCCGAAATCACCCTGGATGCCCAATTGGCCTGAGTGTGGCGATTGTCCGCTGCCGCTTTTGAATGCTCTTCTTCTACCCCTGTAGACTGGCCAATTTCCTCCTGCGTGGTCGTTCTTGGATAGAACGGCCACGCCAGCTCCGCTCTCCTTCTACGCTGAAGGAAAAAATCACGCGTGCGATCTGTGTCATTTTGTTTAGCATGTTCATCTTTGCTGCGGTGGCCGATGGAGAGGATACGGATGTACATATCCAGGAGATTGTCGGCAAATCTGTTCAATCTCACGAGGATGTGCTCTACCAGTTGCGTGAATATCTGATGGCGCGCGCCAAGCCTTCCCGATCCTATCGGTGCAGTGGCATGGACCGCCCACGCCTAGCAGACACGGAAGCACCTCCTTGAAGATGTGATCTATCATGGCTGGCCAGGAGCATGGAGAAACTCGCCTCCGAAGTTCGAAGAGGTTGGAACCATTGAAACTGGCGAAGGATACCTTCTTCAGAAGCCCGTTATGTATACCGATGCTCCCGATATTTTCTGCCTGGATCTCTATAAAGACTTCGATATTGACCGCCTGATCGCGATCACTGGATCCACGAAGGTCCTGCAAGACGGCATGGCTCTAAATCCGTAAATTGAAATAGTCCGACGCCAGGAAATCATGGCAGCAGGCGTTAGCTGTGTGTACGGATGAACTCTCGCAGTTGTTGATGGATCTTCAAAGCCTGCTGTGCTCCGCCGTCTAGCAGGCCGATCCACTCCTTCACCGGTTCCTCTGTAGCTGCCGTGTTCAGCAGATAGCCGGCCTGCAGCACAATTTCCAGCGCATTGCTCAGGTCGTGCATTAGCCTGCGTATCTCCGCGGAAAGTTCCGGGGGAATGCTGGCGGTGTTTATCGTTGACGGGTTCGTCATGCCGCAGCCTTTCATTATGGCGTCCTTTGGATTTCCACGCGCGAATCGCGATCGGACTCTGAGCTAGGGTGAAATCAGGATACTCGCACGCGTTACGATTGCAAATCACCGTTGCAATCGGATCGATCAGCCGGATACCCATTCCCCACTCGACCCCAACGGGAGTTTCCTCAGAATTTGAGCGATGAATCGGGCAATCGCAAGAGAAGCATAGGGTTACGTCTTGTCCGTAATCCGTCGGTAAGGTTTGGAAGGGGTTGCGGCGGGGGAGATTTGGATTGCCGGCAGGAGTTTATGCGGCGCATCTGGCCTGCAAATAGGCTGCAACGGCCGCCAGCCGCCGTCTCCGGTCGCTGGTCAACTACTCCAGCGTCGCTTCAAGACATAGTTCCACCTGGGTCGGTCAAAATCGGCTCAGGAAAATCCGTCGATACGCGCGCCGCAGCCTTTTCTCATGTAGTGATCGGCGGCCGCCGCATGGCCTCCTTCCATAGGGCGATGCGCTCTTCCAATGCGGCCAGCCGCAGCCGCATTTTCCGCGCATGTTGCACCAACCGCCCTGCCGTGTTGATGATCAGGAAGCGCAGCCGCTTCGGTCGCGCCCGCAATAATTCCGCCGGCAACGCGATGCGCTTC
>JAJZDO010001046.1 GCA_021805955.1 Acidobacteriota bacterium | reverse complement strand
AGTGCTGCCAATCAGCGGCAAATCCACATTGCCATCGCCGGCAATGCGCGCACCCAATTTATAGTCAGGCACACCGTAGACGCTCACATTGATCGAGTCGCCTGGATGCAGGACGATGGGATTTCCCGGCAAAACTTCCGCGGGTGCCCGCTCCATCAAACCCTTATTTTCCGGGTTGGGGCTGTCGGCCTTGGTCGGCGCGGGCCCTTGAAACTGCGCATATCCAAGTGCAACTGGCCATACCATCGTCAGCATGAGAAGCGAAGGCAAAAAGCGATGGCGCAGTGCATACGCAATATCGCGACGAAACCGTCGAGTCATCGTGGTCGTCAGTCTCAGGGCGAACATCAGGAATCCTCCCTGCGCCAGAAGAACGGCCATTTGCGCTTGCCCATCCCGTTGGAAGGCGCGCGACCATTGGAATAGGAATAGCGCTGATATCCGTAGTAGCCGTAGTAGCGTTGCGAGGCCGCATCCACCGCGTTGATGACCGTGCCTCCCAGTCGCGTGCCGGCACGCAGCATCAGGTCGCGTGAGCGCCGCACAGAATGTTTGCTCGCCCTTCCATAGCGAACAACCAGCAGCACGGCATCGGCGAACGGCGCCAGAATCAGTCCGTCAGTAATCGTCAGCACAGGCGGCGAATCGATAATGATGTGCGTAAACCGCTGCTTGCACTCCTCCAAAAAGGCGATCATGCGATTCGACGAGATCAACTCTGTCGGAAACGGCGGAACTGGCCCACTCGGAAGCAGAAAAAGATTGGGCACTTCCGGGACCGTCTGGATCGATTCGTCCAGCGTGGTCGTCCCGGATAACAGTGTAGAGAGGCCGACCCGGCTGGTAATTCCGAAGCGGCTGTGAATCGTAGGCCGCCGAAGATCGGCATCGATTAGCAGTACCTTGGCCTCGCGGAACGCCAGGACCGCCGCAAGATTGCTTGCAACTGTGCTCTTTCCTTCGGCAGGCGTGGAACTGGTAATCAACACCGTCTGCGGGGGCTGCCCGACACCCGAAAGCAAAAGGGATGTGCGCAGCGACCGGAAGGCCTCAGCGAACTGCGAGTTGGGCTGCCCAATGACATCCACATTTTTTTGTGCCGCCGATCGCGTGTCCTCCGTAATCGTTCGCGGCAAAACTTTTCGGGCACGCGGAATGACAGCCAGCGACGGCAGCTCCGAAATGGTTTCGATATCGTGCACACTGCGCAGACTGGTATCCAGGCTGTCGAAGAAAAATGCCAGCGCCACTCCGCCGAACAGCCCAAACATCAGCCCAATCATCACCCGCGAACTGCGGCGCATTCCGCTCGGCAACAGAGGCTTGCGCGCATAGTCGACCACATCGATTTCGCTTGATTCCAGGCCCGCTTCAATCCCGGCTTCGCGCAGGCGGCGGAGCAAGCCATCGTACAGAGTGCGATTGGAATCGAACTCCCGCTGCAACAGTACGAACTGGATCATGTCGTCGCGCTTTTGATAGTCCTTGGCCTCTTCGTCCTTCAGTACATTCAGAGTCATCGACTCATTGACGGCAGCCGACTGGAACGCATTGTTCGATTCCGCAAGTACCCGCGTCTGCTCTTTGTCGATCGCCTTCTGGTTCTGCAGCATTTCCGCCTTCAATTGTTTGACGGCTGGATAGTTCGGTCCAAATTGGGAGATGAGTTGCGCGTACTGGGCTTCCAGATTGGCTTGGCCATTGCGCAGCGTAGCCAGCAGGGAACCGGCCCCGGTGCCGATCACCGCAGGGCTGCCGTCAATCAGGTCCGGATTCATCGACGTCAGCATACGGTAGCGCGCTTCTGAAACAATGCGGGCAATCTTCGCGTCCGCTGCGGCTTTCGACAGGTCATCCAACGTGTCCAGGTTCAGGTTGTGCGCCTGGTCGCCAAATCCGAGCACACCCAGCTTTCTTTGCAGCTCCGCCAGCTTTTGCTGCTCGGTTTCGACCGACTGCTTCAGGTCGTCCAGCTGCGTCGACAACCACTGCGAAACCCGTTGCGTCGCCGCGTAGCGCGTTTGGAAACTGCGTTCGATGTAATCGTTGATCAGCGTATTAACAACCCGCGCCGACAACTCCGGAGATAGGCTGGTGAAGCTAATGGAAATCAGTTCCGTCTTCGGGACGCGGCCAATCCCCAACCCGCCGCGCAGAAATCCAATCATCCAGTCCTGTACCGACGGGTCGTTCGGGTCGACGTGCGTCACTGTCGCTTTCGGTCCCAGAAAAATCGGGCTGTCTTCCAGCTTCAGTTCTTTCGCAACCTTCAGCAGCAGCGAGTCGCTCTGCAAGATTGCGACCTCCGTCTCCAGTCGCGTTCCCAGGTCCTGTGGACCGGAACTTCCATTGCCAATTCGGTACTCATTCGACGAGCCTGGACGAACCTGAATGGTCCCCCCCGAAACATAGGTCTTCGGGGTCGTAATCGCGCGCACAACGCCAAACACAGTTCCAATAAACACGCAGGTCAAAACGATCCACTTCCGCTTGCGCAGAGTTAGAAGGTTTTCCGCCAAAGCGTTCCCTTCCTCGTTCGTCACCCAGCCGCCGCCGGTCTGAAACGATCGAGGTTTGAATTCTTCTTGGGACGTTGCGTTGGTTTCGATTGGACTCATGCCAGAAAGGACCGCTCATTCGTTCTTGCGCTAGATGGCTGCATGGAGAGACTTCTGGAACCTCGGAGTTCGGACAGAGTTCGCAAAACTGTACAAAGGCAGTTTTCTTCTTTCCACAGCGAATCCCTGTTCGCCTTTTCCATGATTTCCCGATCCTCCACCCACTTGGTCTGAAGATCAGGACTGCGCTCATCCATATCCCTCAAACATACAACAACCCGCAGCCGATTCGGTCTCAGTGTCGTCGGATACAGCGCAGATTCACTCCCACGTCTTGGCGATAGTTACTTTTGAGGATAGGTGGAAGCGGAGGCACACGTCAATTCATCCAACCGCGCGCCGGGACTGCCTCCCTCGCACGCAAAGAATACAAGGGATAGCACAAGGAATTGGTTCTTTGAAATCCGCGGAAGCAGGACCTTTTGCCGACTTCAACCAATCGTTTGACCTCGCGGCTAGTCAGGTTCTCCCCCGTCTTGCGCGAAAAACTGTGCACTCGCGCTGATATGATCGTCGAGTACTGGCGTCTGTTGGCAGCAGTAGCTAGGGGAACGCCCAGAATGGATGTCAACCGTCCCATTGTCGTCGTCGGCTCCGGGTACGTCGGCCTGGTTGCGGCGCTTTGTTTTGCCGAAATGGGATACCGCGTGCTGTGCGTCGACAACGATCCCGCCAAAATGGCCGCCTTGCAAGCCGGTCGCGCCACGATTCATGAGCAGTTTCTGCCCGAATTGCTGGCCCGCCACGGCAACCGCAATGTCGTGTTTACCACTGAACTTGGCACGGCCGCCCGCCAGGCCGAACTCATCTTTATTGCCGTCGGCACACCGCAGGCCCGTGGCGGCAAGGCAAACCTGTCCTATATCGAGTCCGCCGTCAAAGAGATTGCAAGAAATATCGACCACTACACCGTGATCGTGGAAAAGAGTACCGTCCCTGTCTACACCAACGAGTGGATCGGCGGCCTGATCGAGCGTTGTGGCGTTCCCCGCGACCTGTTCGACGTCGTTTCCAATCCTGAATTCCTGCGTGAAGGCAGCGCGGCGGCGGACTTTCTCCACCCCGACCGCATCGTCATCGGATGCAACAACAACCGCTCAGCCGCCCTCGTCGGCGAGGTCTACCAGCCGCTGACCTCCGGCTCCTACTACGACCGTCCCAACAAGATTCCCGGACAATGCGTTCCGGATCAACCACCCATTCTGCTGCGAACCTCCCCGCAAAGCGCGGAGTTGATCAAACACGCCTCCAACGCCTTTCTGGCGATGAAGGTCTCCTTCATCAACGCGATTGCAAACCTCTGCGAGATCGTCGGCGCCAACATCACCGAAGTCGGTCCCGGCATCGGCATGGACCAGCGCATCGGCACCCAGTTCCTTCATCCCGGCATAGGCTATGGCGGCTCCTGTTTCCCCAAAGACCTAACCGCTTTTCGCTCCATGGCCGCAGAGTATGGGATCGACTTCAGCCTGCTGGGAGCCATCGAGCGTATCAATGAATTGCAGCCACTGCGATTTCTGGAGAAGGTCCGCGGCGCTCTCGGCGGCCTCGAAGGCAAACATCTGGCGGTCCTTGGATTGGCCTACAAGGGCGGCACCGACGACGTGCGCGAATCGCCCGCCATGCGCCTGGTGCAGTTGATCCTCGCCGAGGGAGCCACCATCGCCGCCTACGATCCCGCAGCCATGAGGCGCGCGCAGGAGGTGCTCCCGCCCAGCCTGGCTCTGCGTTATGCTGCCAACGAACTGGAAACCGCAGCCGAAGCCGATGCTCTTCTGGTTCTCACCGACTGGCCGCAGTTCCTTGCTCTCGATCTGGAGGCGTTTTCGCGAACCCTGCGGCAGCCCCTGCTCATCGATGGCCGCAACCTGTTCGCTCCAGAAGATGTCGCCCGCCAGGGACTGATGTATCTCAGCGTCGGGCGTCCCGCCGTTGGCGCTGCCGAGTTCGGTGGCCAGCCGGAACTTCCCGAATTCGCACTGTCCGATGCAATCGTGCAGCGAAGCGCCCCGACGCAGAAAACCGCCGCGCCATATCTGGTTCCCTCCGTGCCTCGCGGCAAAAAGAGGATGCGCGTCCTGCTGACCGGCGCGGCCGGCTTTCTCGGTTCTCACCTTACCGATCGCCTGCTCGCCGAGGGGCATTCCGTCGTCGGCGTCGATAACCTCTGCACCGGCCACTTTCACAATCTCGCACACCTAAACCGCGAACCGCGCTTTGAGCTGATCGAGCACGATATCTGCGAATTCTTCGATCCCGGCCCGATCGACTACATCTTCAACTTTGCCTGCCCAGCCAGCCCGCCCCAGTACATGCGCCTCGGCATTGAGACGCTCCGCGTCGGCTCCGAAGGCACCATCAACATTCTGGAGTTGGCTCGCAAATACCGCGCAAAAGTCCTCCACGCTTCCACTTCCGAATGCTATGGGACGCCGGAGATCCATCCTCAGCCGGAGAGCTACTGGGGCCACGTCAATCCTGTCGGTCCACGCTCTGTGTACGACGAGGCTAAGCGCTTTGGCGAGGCCGCCGTCATGGCCTACCGCGCTCACTTCAACGTCGACGGCCATCTGGTGCGAATCTTCAACACCTATGGCCCACGCATGCAGCCCGACGACGGCCGCGTGATTTCCAACTTCGTGATGCAGGCGCTGCGCGGAGAAGATGTCACCGTCTATGGCGACGGTTCGCACACCCGCAGCTTCTGCTACGTGACCGACCTGATGGAAGGAATCATTCGACTCTCACGCATTGAGGAGCCGCTGCCGGTCAACCTGGGCAATCCGGCGGAAAATACTGTCCTCGACTGCGCCCGCCGCGTGATTGCACTCACTGGTTCCTCCAGCCGCATTCGCTTTGAGTTGCTGCCCCAGGACGATCCGCCGCGTCGCCGCCCCGACATTACCAAAGCCCGCCAACTCCTCGGCTGGGAGCCCGCCATTTCCCTCGACCAGGGCCTCAGCGAAACCATCGCCTACTTCCGCGCGCTTCCCGCCGACCTCATCGTCGCCGGATAAACGACGAGCACGGCCAATGTGAGCAAAATTGAACAGATTCTTGTTTCCCATTCGCGCGATACTTTAAACTGCATGTCGGGGAGCCGACGACGATGCCTTAAGTGTGTCTCGGTTCTACCCAAAGAAGGTTTTGACGGTAGTGGCGGATTCCTACCTTGGACCTATTTTGAAGCGTCGCTGAACTCGCGGCCGGCTCCCATATGCTCGTCTTCGAAAGGAGGGGCCCATGGTGACGACTGAACCCGAAAATAGAGCATTCGACGTTGCCGCCTTTCTGGCCAGCGCAGGCCTGGGGCGAAAAATTGTCCGAGTG